>NZ_JBFUHY010000009.1:0-139055 GCF_056402155.1 Pseudomonas sp. P4_C1 | reverse complement strand
CAGCGGCGCAGGGCCGTAGGACCGATATCCAGGCTGGCGCAGACCTCGGGAACCGACTGTCCCTCGTCCAGCACCATGCTCGCCGCCTTGAGTTTGAACTCACTGGAATAAGATTTACGCATAGCCAAAACACCTCAGATTTGGGCGCCATCATAGCGCCCGATTGAAGTGTCCAAAATCATTAGGCCAGTTCAGCCTGCTCGCGATGGCATTAGGTCAGGCGCTGCCGATCAAGCCACAACCCCCGCATCCGCCACCAACCCCAACGCCTCGATGGCATTGATCGCGCACTGCTCATCAACATCCGACAGATCGCCGCTGATCCCCACCGCCCCCAGCACATTTCCTTCCTGATCGCGAACCAGCACACCACCCGGTGCCGGCACCACGCTGCCCTGCCCCAGGCTGTTCAACGCGGCGATAAACGCCGGGCGTTGCTGGGCGTCCAGCGCCAGCAGGCGTGAACCCTTGCCCAGCGCGATGGCGCCCCAGGCTTTGCCGATGGCGACGTGCGGGCGCAGCAGGCTGGCGCCGTCTTCGCGTTGCAGGGTGATCAGATGCCCGCCGGCATCCAGTACCGCAATGGTCAAGGGTGCCGCAGCGATTGCACGCCCTGCGGTGATGGCCTCGTTGACCAGGTTGACTGCGACTTTCAAGGTTAAAGCGCTCATGGTGCCGTCCTCATTTTGTTTTTCGGAAAGCCGGTGGGCTGCGCCGTTGTGCCGCAGCCAGATGCAACAAATAGAACACAATGAATTATTTTTTTGTATACAATAATTCTCGAAAGGCGCCACATGCGACGAAAAGCCACAGCAGAACGGGCTTCCGACGAATGAAACAAGCGCTTGAGAAAATGGATTGACCTGCGCCGTCCGCCGTGAATACACTCTGCGCAAAGCCACTTGTATACAATTACAAAACGTAAAGAGGCACAAAACCATGAGCAAAATGAGAGCAATCGAAGCCGCCGTTCTGGTGATGCGCCGTGAAGGGGTCGATACCGCTTTTGGCATCCCGGGTGCCGCCATCAACCCGCTGTACTCCGCCCTGCAAAAGGTCGGCGGCATCGATCACGTACTCGCTCGCCACGTTGAAGGCGCCTCGCACATGGCCGAGGGCTACACCCGCACCAAGGCCGGCAACATCGGCGTGTGCATCGGCACTTCCGGCCCTGCCGGTACCGACATGGTCACCGGGCTCTACAGCGCCTCGGCCGACTCGATTCCAATCCTTTGCATTACCGGCCAGGCACCCCGCGCCCGTATGCACAAGGAAGACTTCCAGGCTGTCGATATCACCACCATCGTCAAGCCAGTCACCAAGTGGTCGACCACCGTCATGGAACCGGGCCAGGTGCCTTACGCGTTCCAGAAAGCCTTCTACGAAATGCGCTCCGGTCGTCCAGGCCCGGTGCTGATCGACTTGCCGTTCGACGTGCAGATGGCCGAAATCGAGTTCGACATCGACGCCTATCAGCCACTGCCGCTGGCCAAGCCGAGCGCTACCCGCGTTCAAGTGGAAAAAGCCTTGGCCATGCTGGATCAGGCCGAGCGTCCATTGCTGGTGGCCGGTGGCGGCATCATCAACGCCGATGCCAGCGACCTGCTGGTAGAGTTCGCCGAGCTGACCGGCATTCCGGTTATCCCGACCCTGATGGGCTGGGGCACCATCCCGGACGATCATCCACTGATGGTGGGCATGGTTGGTCTGCAGACTTCGCACCGCTACGGCAACGCAACCATGCTCAAATCCGACGTTGTGCTCGGCGTGGGCAACCGTTGGGCCAACCGCCACACCGGTTCGGTTGACGTGTACACCGAAGGCCGCAAGTTCATTCACGTTGATATCGAACCGACCCAGATCGGCCGCGTGTTCACTCCGGACCTGGGCATCGTTTCCGACGCCGCTGCCGCGCTGACCGTGTTCATCGAAGTCGCTCGCGAATGGCAAGCCGCCGGCAAGCTGAAGAACCGCAGTGCCTGGCTGCAAGACTGCCAGCAGCGTAAAGCCAGCCTGCAACGCAAGACTCACTTCGACAATGTGCCGGTCAAGCCGCAACGGGTTTATGAAGAAATGAACCAGGTGTTCGGTAAAGACACCTGCTACGTCAGCACCATCGGTCTGTCGCAGATTGCCGGCGCGCAGTTCCTGCACGTCTACAAGCCGCGTCACTGGATCAACTGCGGTCAGGCAGGCCCGTTGGGCTGGACCATTCCGGCAGCGCTCGGCGTGGTCAAGGCTGATCCGAACCGTAAAGTCGTGGCCCTGTCGGGGGACTATGACTTCCAGTTCATGATCGAGGAATTGGCCGTGGGTGCGCAGTTCAAGCTGCCGTACATTCATGTTGTGGTGAACAACTCGTACCTGGGTCTGATCCGTCAGGCACAGCGCGGTTTCGACATGGACTACTGCGTGCAGCTGTCCTTCGACAACCTGAATGCCCCGGAACTCAACGGTTACGGTGTCGACCACGTCGCGGTGGCCGAAGGCCTCGGTTGCAAGGCGCTGCGTGTGTTCGAACCGGCTCAGATCCAGCCCGCCTTGCGCAAGGCCCAGGAGCTGATCGAAGAGTTCAAGGTGCCGGTGATCGTCGAGATTATTCTGGAGCGTGTGACCAACATTTCCATGGGTACCGAGATCAACGCCGTCAACGAGTTCGAAGACCTGGCGCTGGTCGGCGACGACGCACCGACTGCGATTTCGTTGCTTGATTAACTTGTAGGATCGTTCCCGCATCTTGTGGGAGCGAGCTTGCTCGCGATTGCGTAGTGCCATTCAGCATTCATGTCGACTGACACACCGCTATCGCGAGCAAGCTCGCTCCCACAGGGATCCGGGGCCGCTCACCATACATACTCAGGAGACCACCATGCCGCGTTTCGCAGCCAACCTGTCCATGCTGTTCACCGAACAGGACTTTCTCGCCCGTTTCGAAGCGGCCGCCAAGGCCGGCTTCAGTGGTGTCGAATACCTGTTCCCGTACGACTTCAGCTCCGCCGAAATCAAGGCCCAGCTCGACGCACACGGCCTGACCCAAGTGCTGTTCAATCTGCCGGCCGGTGACTGGGCCAAGGGTGAGCGCGGTATAGCGTGCCTGCCGGACCGGGTTGAAGAGTTCCGTGCCGGTGTCGACCTGGCCATCGCTTACGCACAAGTGCTGGGCAACACCCAGGTCAACTGCCTGGCCGGTATTCGTCCGCAGGGCCTTGACGATGCCACCGCGCAGAAGACCTTCGTCGCCAACCTCAAGTACGCGGCCGACAAGCTGCACGCGGCGGGTATCAAGCTGGTGATGGAAGCGATCAACACCCGTGACATTCCAGGCTTCTACCTGAATAACACGGCGCAAGCCCTGTCGATTCGCGAGCAGGTCGGCAGCGCCAACCTGTTCCTGCAATACGACATCTATCACATGCAAATCATGGAAGGCGATCTGGCCCGCACCCTGCAATCGCACCTGGGCGAGATCAACCATGTGCAGCTCGCGGACAACCCGGGGCGCAATGAACCAGGCACCGGTGAAATCAACTACCGCTTCCTGTTCGAACACCTGGACCGCATCGGTTATCAGGGCTGGGTCGGTTGCGAATACAAGCCGCTGACCACCACTGAAGCGGGCCTGGGCTGGTTGAAAACCCATAACGCGATCTGACACAAATCCCTGTGGGAGCGAGCTTGCTCGCGATGAGGCCGGCACATCCAACATCTATGTTGACTGGCACTCCGCAATCGCGAGCAAGCTCGCTCCCACAAAAGCAGTACTCCCCTATTTGCTTGAAGCAGCAATAAAAACAAGAGGATTTTCTCATGGCTAAAATCGGATTTATCGGCACCGGCATCATGGGCCACCCAATGGCAGCGAACCTGCAGAAAGCCGGTCACAGCCTGTTCCTGTCGGCCCACCACGACCCTGCGCCTGCCGACCTGATCGCCGCTGGCGCCGTTGCCCTGGCGAACCCGAAAGAAGTCGCCCAGGAAGCTGAATTCATCATCGTCATGGTGCCGGATACCCCGCAGGTCGATGACGTGCTGTTCCGCGCCGATGGCGTTGCCGCCGGTGTTGGCAAAGGCAAAGTCGTCATCGACATGAGTTCGATCTCGCCGACCGCCACCAAGGCTTTCGCGGCCAAAATCAACGAAACAGGCGCGCAATACCTCGACGCCCCGGTATCCGGCGGTGAAGTCGGCGCCAAGGCTGCGACCCTGAGCATCATGGTCGGCGGCGATGCCGACGCCTTCGAACGCGCACTGCCGCTGTTCCAGGCCATGGGCAAGAACATCACCCTGGTCGGTGGCAACGGCGACGGTCAGACCGCCAAGGTGGCCAACCAGATCATCGTGGCCCTGAACATCCAGGCGGTGGCAGAAGCCCTGCTGTTCGCTTCGAAAAACGGTGCCGATCCAGCCAAGGTGCGTGAAGCACTGATGGGCGGTTTCGCGTCCTCGAAGATCCTCGAAGTACACGGCGAGCGCATGATCAAGGGCACCTTCGATCCAGGCTTCCGCATCAGCCTGCACCAGAAGGACCTGAACCTGGCCCTGCAAGGCGCCAAGGAGCTGAACATCAACCTGCCGAACACCGCCAACACCCAGCAAGTGTTCAGCACCTGCGCGGCCATCGGTGGCAGCAACTGGGACCACTCGGCGCTGATCAAGGGTCTGGAACACATGGCGAACTTCTCGATTCGCGATAAGAAATAAGCCCTGCCCCACACCGCTTCAAACCTGTAGGAGTGAGCCCGCTCGCGATGAAATCACCGCGGTGTACCTGATGCACCGCGGTGCCTGGATCGCGAGCAGGCTCACTCCTACAGAGATCAGAGTTGCCCTTTCGAATAACAAGAATTCCGGGAGCCCGCCATGTCGGTCGATCCGCAACAATTGCTGCGCGAGCTGTTTGCCACAGCCATCGACGCGGCGCATCCGCAACAAGTCCTCGAAGCCCATTTGCCTGCCGACCGCAGCGGTCGCGTGATCGTCATTGGCGCCGGCAAAGCCGCCGCCGCCATGGCCCAAGTGGTCGAGCGCTGCTGGCAGGGTGAAGTCTCTGGCCTGGTGGTGACCCGCTACGGTCACGGCGCCCCTTGCGAAAAAATCGAAGTGGTCGAAGCCGCGCATCCGGTGCCGGACGCTGCTGGCCTGGCCGTGGCCAAGCGCGTGCTGGAACTGGTCAGCGACCTCAGCGAAAACGACCGCGTGATCTTCCTGCTCTCCGGCGGTGGCTCTGCCCTGCTGGCCCTGCCGGCGGTCGGCATCACCCTGGCCGACAAGCAGTCGATCAACAAAGCCCTGCTCAAGTCGGGCGCGACCATCGGCGAGATGAACTGCGTGCGCAAGCACCTCTCGGCGATCAAGGGCGGCCGCCTGGGCAAGGCCTGCTGGCCGGCCACTGTCTACACCTACGCGATTTCCGATGTGCCGGGCGACCTCGCCACGGTCATCGCCTCCGGCCCTACCGTGGCCGACCCGAGCACGTCGGCGGAAGCTCTGGCGATCCTCAAACGCTACGCCATCGAGGTTCCGGCCTCGGTGCGCGCCTGGCTGCAAAGCCCCGAGTCGGAGACGGTCAAACCCGGCGACCCGAGCCTGGCCCGCAGTCATTTCCAGTTGATCGCCCGCCCGCAGCAATCCCTTGAAGCGGCGGCAGTGAAATGCCGTCAGGCCGGGTTCAGTCCGCTGATCCTCGGTGACCTTGAAGGCGAATCACGCGAGGTGGCGAAAGTCCACGCCGGCATCGCACGACAAATCGTCCTGCACGGCCAACCACTGGCGACGCCCTGCGTGATTCTCTCGGGCGGTGAAACTACCGTCACCGTGCGCGGCAATGGCCGTGGCGGGCGCAACGCCGAGTTCCTGCTGAGTCTGACCGACAGCCTCAAAGGGCTGTCCGGCGTCTACGCGCTGGCCGGCGACACCGATGGCATCGACGGCTCCGAAGACAACGCCGGTGCGATCATGACCCCGGACAGCTACGCCCGCGCTGCAGCAAAGGGTCTGAGCGCCAGCGACGAGTTGGACAACAACAACGGTTACGGCTACTTCGAGGCGCTGGACGCCCTGATCGTCACCGAGCCGACCCGCACCAACGTCAACGACTTCCGCGCCATTCTGATCCTTGAGAGCACCAAACATGACGCCTGATAAAAAGGTCAAAATCCTCGCCACCCTCGGCCCGGCTACCGACGGCATCGACGCCATCCGTGAGCTGGTGCTGGCCGGGGTCAACATCTTCCGCCTGAACTTCAGCCACGGCGATCACGCCGACCACGCCCAGCGTTTTCAGTGGATCCGTGAAGTCGAGCGCCAGCTGAATTATCCATTGGGCATTCTGATGGACCTGCAAGGCCCGAAACTGCGGGTCGGCAAGTTTGCCGAAGGCAAGGTGCAACTGGTGCGCGGCCAGGCCTTGCGCCTGGACCTGGATGCCACGCCGGGCGATGAGCGCCGGGTCAACCTGCCGCACCCGGAAATCATCGCCGCACTGGAGCCGGGCATGGACCTGCTGCTGGACGACGGAAAATTGCGCCTGCGGGTAGTGACCAAGTACGCCGACGCCATCGACACCACCGTGCTCAATGGCGGCGAGCTGTCGGACCGCAAAGGCGTGAACGTACCGCAAGCGGTGCTCGACCTGAGCCCGCTGACCGCCAAGGATCGCCGCGACTTGACCTTCGGTCTGCAGCTGGGTGTGGACTGGGTGGCGCTGTCGTTCGTGCAACGTCCCGATGACATCCGCGAAGCCCGCTCCCTGATCGGCGACAAGGCGTTCCTGATGGCCAAGATCGAGAAGCCCTCGGCCGTCGAACAACTGCGCGAGATCGCCGAATTGAGCGACGCGATCATGGTCGCCCGTGGTGACTTGGGTGTGGAAGTGCCGGCCGAAAGCGTGCCGCAGATCCAGAAGAACATCATCAGCACCTGCCGCCAGCTCGGCAAGCCGGTGGTGGTGGCGACGCAGATGCTGGAGTCGATGCGCTTCTCACCGGCGCCAACCCGCGCGGAAGTCACCGATGTCGCTAACGCGGTGGCCGAAGGTGCGGATGCGGTGATGCTGTCGGCGGAAACCGCGTCCGGCGAATACCCGCTCGAAGCCGTACAGATGATGAGCAAGATCATCCGCCAGGTGGAAAACGGTCCGGACTATCAGACTCAACTCGACGTCAGCCGACCGAAAGCCGAGGCGACCGTTTCCGACGCGATCAGCTGCGCCATTCGCCGCATCAGTAACGTTTTGCCGGTGGCGGTGCTGGTCAACTACAGCGAGTCCGGCGCGTCGAGCCTGCGCGCGGCGCGGGAGCGGCCGACGGTGCCGATCCTCAACCTGACACCGAACCTGCAGACCGCCCGTCGCCTGAGCGTGGCGTGGGGCGTGCACTCGGTAGTCAACGATCGCCTGCGGCAGGTCGATGAAGTCTGCTCCACGGCACTGGAGATCGCCCAGGCCCAGGGCATGGCGCAGCGTGGCGACACACTGTTGATCACAGCAGGTGTGCCGTTTGGGCAACCGGGGTCGACTAACTCTTTGCGTATCGAGACGTTGATCTAGCGCCTGTACCGGCCTCATCGCGAGCAAGCTCGCTCCCACAGTTGATTTGTGTACGACACAAATACAATGACTGAGCAAAGACTCAATGTGGGAGCGAGCTTGCTCGCGATCAGCCGGGGTCGCGCTCGACCAACTCGGTCCCACTGACTTTCAGAACTGCCATGCCTGCCAACCATTTCAACACCCACTGCCCCGACTGGGCCGAAGCATTGCTCAACGGCTTCAGCCAGATCTTTCTCCAGCGCAATCCGCTGTGCGGTCTGCTGTGCGTCCTGGCCATTTTGTTCACTGCGCCCGCCCTGCTCGGCGGCGCCTTGCTCGGAGGTGTCGCCGGGCTGTTCACCGCGCAACGCCGCAACTATGCCAAGGCTGATCGTCAGGCCGGGTTGTTCAGCTACAACGGCGTCCTGCTCGGACTGTTACTGAGCCTGTATTTCCCCTGGTCGGCGATGATGCCGCCACTGATTCTGGCCGCCGGAGGCCTGAGCGCGATGGTCACCCAGCAGTGGCTCAAGCGCGTCCGGTTCAGCCAATGCCTGCCCGCCTACACCGCGCCCTTCGTCGGGCTGGGCTGGTTGCTGCTGTGTTTCGCCACGCCCTCGACAGAGGCGCACTTGATCGAAGTCAGCACCCTGAACATGCTCGCCGCCCCCCTCAAAGGCATTGGCCAGGTGATGTTCCTCGGTCATCCGCTGGCCGGTGCGATGATTGCCGCCGGTTTGCTGATCGCTGATCGCCGCGCATTCTGTTGGGCAGTGCTGGCGTCTGTCGCGGGCATGGGCTGGAGCCTGCTGCACCACGACTTCTACACCGCACTGCTCGGCCTCGGTGGCTATAACGCCGTACTCGCTGCCCTCGCCTTCAGCTCGCAGCGTCGCCAACCGTGGCTGCCGCTGGTTGGCATTGGCCTGGCGCTGTTGCTGACGCCGGTGTTTGCCGCCATCGGTCTGCCAACGCTGACCGCTCCGTTCATTCTTGCCTGCTGGCTGATCCGCAGCGTCGTGCAAATGCTCGGCAAAGCCACGGTCGAAAGCGCGCCTTGCGCTCCCGGGGAGAATCAACCTAGGCTGCGCTGATTTGCGGCCAAGGCGATGTGCATGAACAGCAACGACACGTGGCGTAATCGCCTGTACGTGATTATTTTCCAGACCGACACCGTCGCCGGGCGACGCTTCGACACCAGCCTGTTGCTGATCATCCTCGCCAGCCTGGTGGTGGTGATTCTGGACAGCATCGATGACGTCCACCAGAACTACGCCAACCTGCTTGCGTACATCGAGTGGGGCTTCACGATAATTTTCCTGGGCGAGTACATCCTGCGCCTGTACTGCTCGCCCAAACCGCTGCACTACGCGTTCAGCTTCTATGGTCTGGTGGATCTACTGGCCATCGTGCCCGGCATCCTCGCGCTGTATTACAGCGATGCCCAGTACCTGCTGATCATCCGGGTCATCCGGATGCTGCGGATCTTCCGCGTGCTCAAGCTCGGTCCGTATCTCAAGCAAGCCCATTACCTGCTCGATGCCCTGCGCGGCAGCAAACAGAAAATCCTCGTGTTCCTGCTCAGCGTCTGCACGCTGGTCATCGTGTTCGGCACCCTGATGTATGTGGTCGAAGGCCCGCAACATGGCTTCACCAGCATTCCCAAGGGCATTTACTGGGCTATCGTGACGTTGACCACCGTCGGTTACGGCGACATTGTGCCCAAGACCGCACTGGGCCAGGTCATCTCGTCGATGGTGATGATCACCGGTTACTCGATCATCGCCGTGCCCACCGGGATCTTCACCGCCGAACTGGCCACGGCCATGCGTGGCGGCCAACTGCAGCACGACTGCCCGGTGTGTGCGAAAAACAGCCACGAACCCGAGGCGTCGTTCTGCTCGCGTTGCGGCAACGCACTGTTTAAGAAACAGGAATAAGCAAAGTGCTTTTTAATCTTTAAGGGACTAAACGAGCCCGGCTATAGTCGCTGGCAAATTGCCCCACTTTTAATAGAACAAGGAATTCGCAGTGAAAAAACTCTTTGGCGCCTCGCTTCTCGCCGCAGGCCTGGCCCTGGGCAACATCGCCCAGGCTGCACCGACCCTGCTCAACGTTTCCTACGACGTGATGCGCGATTTCTACAAGGACTACAACACTGCGTTCCAGAAACACTGGCAAGCCGAGCACAACGAGAACATTACCCTGCAGATGTCCTTCGGCGGCTCCAGCAAACAGGCGCGCTCCGTCATCGACGGCCTGCCGGCTGACGTGATCACCATGAACATGGCCACCGACATCAACGCCCTGGCGGACAACGGCAAACTGGTGCCGGACAACTGGGTCACGCGCCTGCCGAACAACAGCGCGCCGTTCACCTCCGCCACCGTGTTCATCGTGCGCAAGGGCAACCCGAAAGCCCTGAAAGACTGGCCGGACCTGCTCAAGGACGGCGTACAGGTCATTGTCCCGAACCCGAAAACCTCCGGTAACGGTCGCTACACCTACCTTTCGGCCTGGGGCTACGTGCTGAAAAACGGCGGCGACGAGAACAAGGCCAAAGACTTCGTCGGCAAGCTGTTCAAGCAAGCGCCGGTACTCGACACCGGTGGCCGTGCCGCTACCACCACCTTCATGACCAACCAGATCGGCGACGTGCTGGTGACCTTCGAGAACGAAGCGGAAATGATCGCCCGCGAGTTCGGCCGTGATCAGTTCGAAGTCATCTACCCAAGCGTCTCCGCCGAAGCCGAGCCACCGGTGTCGGTGGTCGACAAGACCGTCGACAAGAAAGGCACCCGCGCCGCCGCCGAGGAATACCTGAAATATCTGTGGTCACCGCAAGGGCAAGAGATTGCGGCGGCGAACTACCTGCGCCCGCGTGACCCGGCCGTGCTGGCCAAGTACACCGACCGCTTCCCGAAAGTGGACTTCCTGTCGGTCGAGAAGACCTTCGGTGACTGGCGCACCGTGCAGAAGACCCACTTCAATGATGGCGGGGTTTTCGACCAGATCTACAACGGTCAGTGATGGCCTGAACACTGCAACTCCTGTGGGAGCGAGCTCGCTCCCACAGAGGATCTGCAGTGGTCTGCTACATCGGCGGCGTCACGCCATCCTTGCCCGCCGAGATGGATTGAGCGGTGAGCGTGCCGTCAGCGCCCTGCGTGACAAAGGTCACGATCTTCACGCCCACCTTCAACAGGCTGCGATCGGCCGGCACCAGGTTGACGATGGGTACGTCCTCCGGCACCAGAATCTTCTGTTGGCCACCCTTGTAATTGACGGTCAGCACCCTACCGCTGCTCACCACCAGGTCGCCGACGCTGCCGTTGGTCATGCTGCTGCCCTTGACCAGATCGAAGGGCCGATGACCGTCGCCACTGCCGGCCAGCTCCGGCGGGAAAACATGAACTTCAAGGGCCTTGAGGGTGCCATCCTCCTGAGGAATGGCCGCAGAGCCGATGTAGCTGCCGGGCTTGATGTCTTCGATGTTGGCCAGGGTCACGGCGCGGACCTTGGTGTCCCTGGTCAAATTGATCACCACGTTGTCGCCGCTGTTGGCGTGGACTTTCAGAATGTCCGGGCTGACGCCGGTGATCTCTCCGCGCACCCCGATTCGCATACCCGGCGCATCCTCGGCCTGGACCAGGCCAACGCTCAATACGTTGATCACGGTAGCGACACAAACGCAGCGAATCAGCTGACGAAACTTCATCTTCATGGGACGACCCTCCGGTGGTGTGACAGGAAGAGAGAACATAAGCACGCTATCGAACAAGGTGTAAGTGAATGTATCATTCACCTGCATAGTTCTGACGCAAGGCTCTACGACGGACGACACACGCGTCCGTCAGTCATTCCGCAATGGAATGATTGCTATCACTCCAATCCCACTTCCGCCGTTTCAGTCAGCCCATTAGCCTGCGCGCATTCCTTTTCGTACAGCGAGAACCGTTATGAACCCAGCGACCCAGGTGCCCCACGGCACTGCGACAATGACCCCAGGGATGGTGCTGCTGTTCGCCTTCTGCTGCGGCGCTATTGTCGCCAACATTTACTACGCGCAGCCGATCATCGGCCTGATCGCGCCGGACATCGGCCTGACCAACACCATGGCCAGCCTGATCGTTTCCCTGACTCAGATCGGCTATGCGCTGGGGTTGTTCTTCCTGGTACCGCTGGGGGATTTGCTGGAGAACCGCCGGTTGATGATCATCACCACGCTGGTGGCGATCGGCAGCTTGCTGGGGGCGGCGTTCACCGACCAGCCGAATGTGTTTTTGCTGATTTCGCTGTTGGTGGGGTTCAGTTCGGTTTCGGTGCAGATCCTGATTCCGCTGGCCGCGCACCTGGCGCCGGAAGAAACCCGTGGCCGTGTGGTGGGCGGGATCATGGGCGGTTTGTTGCTCGGCATTCTGCTGGCCCGGCCGGTGTCCAGTGTGGTGGCCGACCACTTCGGCTGGCGGGCGATGTTTATGATTGCCGCGGTGTTGATGGCGGCCATCAGCATCGTGCTGGCAGTGACCATTCCCAAGCGTGAACCTGATCACAGTGCTTCCTACGGCCAGCTGCTGGGCTCGCTGTGGACGCTGTTGCGCAAACAACCGGTGCTGCGCCAGCGCGCGTTTTACCAGGGGTGCATGTTTGCCACCTTCAGCCTGTTCTGGACCGCCGTACCGCTGGAACTGGCGCGCAACCATGGTTTGTCGCAAAGCGAGATCGCGATTTTCGCGCTGGTGGGCGCCATCGGCGCCATTGCCGCCCCGATCGCCGGACGCCTGGCCGATGCCGGTCACACCCGTATCGCGTCACTGCTGGCCCTGCTATTCGCCAGCCTGAGCTTTCTGCCGGCGTTTATCCATCCGGCCTACAGCGTCATCGGCCTGGCCGTGACCGGCGTGGTGCTCGACTTCTGCGTGCAGATGAACATGGTCCTCGGCCAGCGTGCGGTGTACGCCCTCGACGGCAAAAGCCGCAGCCGCCTGAATGCGCTGTACATGACCAGCATCTTCATCGGCGGCGCCTTCGGCTCTTCAGTGGCCAGCGCGGTGTACGAACAGGGCGGCTGGTTGTGGATCGTGATCGTCGGCAGTGCGTTTCCGTTGCTGGCGTTGTTGCGGTTCTTGAGTGTTTCGCCGAAGGCCGCGCTGGCGACGGCGTAAGGTCTCAAAAGCATCGCGGGCAAGCCCGCTCCCACAGGTATTTTGCAATCCCTGTGGGAGCGAGCCTGCTCGCGAATGCCAGCGGCGCCCCCGATTTATTGCCGGACCAGCTTCTCCATCGCCGCATCCGCCAAAAAGGAGGAGCGGCTTTTGACGTTGTGCTCACGCACATAGCGGTCAATGCGCTGGATCACATAGCCGGGCAGCGTGACATTGACCTTCTCGGTCTTGCCCATGTACGGCGAGATGTCCAGTTCCAGCATGCCCCAGCCCATGTCGGCGAACTCCGGATTGCCGCGGTGCAATGCCGCCGAAGTCGGCATCGGAATCGTATCGCCGTCTGCCGCCATTTCTTGCAGCATGATGTGGGCAATTTCGACGGCGGCGTTGTAAGCCTCTTCAAAGGTATCCCCGGCGGTCACCGCACCTGGGATGTCGGGGATCTGGATACCGATGGCGGTGTTCTCATCGCCCCATTCGATACAGATTGGATATTGCATTATGGATCTCCTGCGTAACGGGCTGGCGGGCAGTACAGCCCGGCGCGCCTCCTGATGCTCTTGACCGTCCCGATCGGCAAATCCTTTTTCGGATGGGGGACGGGGATCGTGTATGGGTTGTATCGGTGAGTGAAGATGTGATGACTGCCAGTGACCCTGTCCAAAGTCCAACCTGCCTCCATCAATTCCTTGATCAATAGCCTGCTCTGCACCACCAGCCTCCTTGCTCCGGCCCAATTAAAAGTAACCCTAGAGTTATCTTTACTCAAGCACAAAATCTCGCAGTGCGACGCTCGGTTGTTTTACAGAGTGTGATGCTGCCCATGCCGGGGCGTTATGTGATCGGCCGAGAGGGTGTGATCCGTTACGCCGAGGTCAACCCGGATTACACTCAGCGTCCCGAGCCTGAGGCGATGCTGGATACAATTCGCGGTTCGCACTGACACCATTCATCAATTGTGGGGGCGGGGGTAGCCATTTCATTATTTGATCTCTACAAGGACTTCCGATGGACCGCCTCGCCGCAATGGAAACCTTCGTCTACGTGGTGGAAACCGGCTCGTTTTCCGCTGCCGCCCGGCGCCTGAACATCGGCCAGCCGGCCGTGTCGAAAAGCATCGCGCAACTCGAATCGCGGCTGGCGGTGCGGCTGTTGCTGCGTTCGACCCGGGGCCTGACGCCCACCGAGGCCGGGCTGGCCTTTTTCGAACGGGCCAAGCGCGCCATCGAAGAAGCCGACGAGGCCGATAACGCCGCGCGCGGTGCGGCCAGCGGGTTGACCGGCAACCTGCGCATCTGCGCGGCGGTCACCTTCGGCCGGCTGCACATCGTTCCGCACCTGAGCCCCTTCCTGGAGCAAAACCCGGAGCTGAACATCGACCTGATGCTCGACGATCGCAACGTCAACCTGGTGGAAGAAGGCGTCGATATCGCCCTGCGCATGGGCGCCTTGAGCGACTCTGGCCTGACCGCCCGCAAGATCGCCGAATGCCGGCGCATGGTAGTGGGCACGCAGGCCTACTTGGAAAAACACGGCGAACCCACCTGCCCCGCCGACCTGTGCAAGCATCAGGCAATCGTCTACAGCCTTGGTGGCGGCGCCAATTGGCAATTCAACAAGGCCGGCGAAGAGCAATCGGTGATCATCAGCGGCCGGATCCGCGTCAACGCCGCCGAAGGCCTGCGTGAAGCCGTGCTGGCCCATCAAGGGCTGACCATGGCCTCGCAATGGATGTTCGCGCCGGAACTGGCCAGCGGCTCGGTCCGGGAAGTGATGAAGGACTGGACATTGCCGAACCTGGATCTGTGGGCGGTGTTCCCCACGGGGAGAATGGCCAGCGCCAAGGCTCGGGCGTTCGTGGAGTATGTGCAGGGGTTGTTGGCCTGACAGGCAGCTCAATCAAGATCAAGGATCGCAGGCTGTGCCAACTCCTGCACTGACCGCCTATGAAGGTAATTCCTCGTCGTGCGTTCCCGGTAATGTCAGACACATGGGGGTTGCTCGTCAAAGCAGGCCAGCAAACGTTCGACCGTTTGCTCAAGTTGTCCGGAGTTGTCGAGCAGGTGCACGGTCGGGTCTTGCGCCAGCAGTTGCTCGCTGAACCGGGCATTGCGTGCCAACCGCTGATTGATCTCGATCAGCGATTCTCGCCCACGCTCCAGCAAGCGATGGCGCAGTACTGCTTGATCCACAGTCAACAACAGCACTAACACGTTCGGATAACGCGAGCGCGTGTTCTGCAAATGCTCCCGAGAGCCATTGACCAGTACGTCCTGCCCGGCGGCCAGCCAATCGTCGATTTCCCGCGGGATACCATAGGACAACCCATTGGCGTGCCAGCTCAGGGCAAACGCGCCCTGAGCTTCCATATCCGCGAATTGCTGCGCACTGACACCCAGCGCCGCCTCGCCCACGGCTTCAGCCGAGCGGGTGATAACCCGGCGCACGATACGGCAGCCGCGTTCGGCCAACCGCGTTCGCGCAGCATCCAGCAGGCTGTCCTTGCCCGAACCTGAAGGCCCGATGAGATAGATCAACCTGCCTGACATCAAAACACCCTCGTTGCTTGTCGCCATACTTGCTGGACCTTCGGCAGATCCTCTGCGGTCAGATCTGCGACGGCCACGTTACCCGAGTGCGACTCGCCGCGCACGATGTTCGGTGCTCCCATCAACACATTCATGCCGTGCTCCCGGTAACCACGCCTCGACGGTGGTCGGGAACTCGGCGATGGTCATGCCGCAGCGTGATGAGTTCGTCCATCTGAGTCGTGGTCGGGTGGTACTTGCTCATGTAGTACTCACGGTACTTGGATTCCAGTACTAGCTGGCGCTGACCCGGCGAGTGGTCCATCACCGACACCAACTRCACCAGCGGGTTCTCCACCAGATCGCGGAACACGCTGAAAATGTCCGGGTGGCACAGCTCGCGGCGCAGGTGCAGACGGTGTTCGGCTTGGGTCAGTTCGGCGTAGGTAGCTTCGGGTTGACGGAGAGGCTCAGGGCATGAGGGGGCGTGTACCGCAACAGCGTCCGAGGCGGCCTACCGGCCGGCCTGGTTGTTGGGTTCGTTCGTCTGTGAGGTACCTGGTCGACTGGCAGGCCGCCTTCGCGAGCAGGCTCGCTCCCACAGGGTCCAGCAGTGGCCCGGTAATCACATTTTCCAGCCAAGAAAAAGGCGACCCGAAGGTCGCCTTATGCGCTACTGCCCGAATTGCCGCCCCAGGCCACCCGGTACACCGTGGATATCCGTCTCCTCCCACGGCCCCTTCGGACTGATCGACCGGCTCCAGCCGTTATCCCAACGGTAATAGGTACGCTGGCGATAAAAAGTATTGGGCTGGTCATCGAGTACATACACCCCAAGCTTCGGATCCCAATGGCTGTTGCCCCCCGGTGGCGGCGCGAAGCTCGCAGAAGTGCGTGGCAACGGCTTGGAGGGTTTGGCGGGGATGCTCGGCTTACTCGGTACAGGCGAAGTCGATGGCGTAGGGCTGGGCTGCGTCGGCGGGAACGGTGGTGGTGCCTGTTGTTCCGTTGGCTGCTGGACCGCACAAGCGCTTAACCCCATAACGACGCTGAGCAGGGTGATACGAGCGAATGCGGTCATGATTGCGTTTTCCTGTTATTTGTCCGGGCTGTCGATGGTCAGTGTTTGCGGCGCGGTGGTGCTGCTGGCCAGGGGCTGGCTGCGACCGATCCATTCGCCGGCAGTGGGTTTGCCGGCACGGGAAATGCGCGCAACCAGTTGGACTTCAGGGAAGTTCGACAGTTTCAATTGCGGCATCATTGCGTCGGCATCGCCCAGTTCGACGGTCACCGGCAGGTCGGCCACGGTCATGCGCTTGACCGCCAGTGGGGCCGGAGGACCGGAGATCGCACGGGCGAAGATGAACACGCTGTCGCCAGGCTGGACCCTGGCTTTGAGGTCCGCTGCCAGATCGACGCTGACCTTGAGCAACGCCGCAGTCTTGGCTGCCGGTGCTTGCGCAACCTTGCCGCCACTGGCCACCAGTTTCTCCGTGGCCCGGGTGATCCCGCCCTGCAACGCTTCGCGAGATCTGTCTTCCGGCGGCAGTTGCGCCAGCAGACGATTCCAATAGTCGATAGCCTCCTGATAACGCTCGCCTTCAAACGCGGCGATGCCGAGCAGACCGAGGCTGGTGACTTCCTTCGGATCAGCCTTGAGCGCTTCGTCGGTCAGGGCCTGGACCTTGTCCGACCACTTCTTGCCATCAGCGAAGTACTGGGCCTGGGCCCATTGGCCAAGCAGCTCCGGCTGACGACCGGCCAGGTTCACCGTGCGCTCGAACATCTTCGCCGCGTCCGCCGGGCGATCCTGAGCCATGTAGGTACGACCGAGGAAGTACAGGCCCTCGGCGGAATCCGGTTGAGCGGCAACCGCACGCTCCAGGCGTTTGGTCATCTCTTCCATCGATTGCGGTGCCTGCGCGAACTCGCGAGTCAGCTCAACCTTGTCGCTGGCGCCGTAATGCAGGTACAGCCCCAGGCCCAGCACCGGCACCAGAACGGCCGCCAGCAATGGCAAGGGTTTGCCCAGGCGCGACACCCGCGGCGCTTCGACGCCTTCGGTGTCCGCCAGCAACTCACGGGCCGCTTCGGCGCGACCCGCGTCCATTTGCGCCGCATCGAGCACGCCCTCTTCATGCTGAGTCTGCAACTCAGCCACGCGTTCCTGATAAAGCGCGACGTTCAGGGCGGTACGATCCTCTTCACGCTGGGCGCGACGGCTGCGCAGCACCGGGATCAACAGAAAACTCAGGGCCACCAGAAGCAGCAGACCTGCAGCGAGCCAGAAATCAATCATTCTTGGTTTTATCCAACAGGTGGTCGAGGCGCGAGCGCTCCTCTGCAGACAGCGAGCCCGGGGTGCCGGCGCGTTGCACGCGACGACGGCGGACGATCACCGCGATGATCACGACACCGCCCAGCAGCAGACCGGCGGGGCCGAACCAGAGCAAGGCGGTCTTGGCGTTCAGTGCAGGCTTGTAGCGGACGAAATCACCGTAGCGATCGACCATGAAGTCGATGATCTGCTGGTTGTCCTTGCCCTCGCCAAGCATGCGGAAAATCTCTTTGCGCAGGTCGGCGGCGATCGGTGCGTTGGAATCGGCGATGTCCTGGTTCTGGCACTTGGGGCAACGCAGCTCCTTGGTCAACTCGCGAAAACGCTCGCGATCACCTTCCTTGGCGAACTCGTAGGTGTCGATGGCCGCGTGGGCCACACCCGCCAGGCTCAAACCGAGAACAGCGGCAGCGATCCAGCGCTTCATGGCTTGGCCTCGTCGACCAGCGCCTGGTATTTGACCGCCAGTTTTTCGCGCCAGACCTGCTCGTCGATCACACCGACGAATTTGTCGCGGATGATGCCCTTGGCGTCGATAAAGAAGGTTTCCGGCGCGCCATATACACCGAGATTCAGGCCCAGCGAACCTTGGTCGTCACGAATGTCCAGCACATACGGGTTGTGGAAGTCCGTCAGCCACTTCAAGGCATCGGCGTTGGTGTCCTTGTAGTTGATGCCGTAGATCACCACGCCTTGCTGGGCCAGCTTGTTCAGCACCGGGTGCTCGACCCGGCAGGAAATGCACCAGGTGCCCCAGACGTTGACCAGCGCTGGCTTGCCGAGAATGTCAGCGCGGGTCAGGGACTTGTCGCCCTGCACTGTCGGCAGGGAAAACTCCGGGAACGGCTTGTTGATCATGGCCGAAGGCAGCTCGGCCGGATCCAGGTACAACCCGCGGTAAAGAAACACAGCAACCACCAGAAAAATCGCCAGTGGCAACAACATCAACCAACGCTTCATGCAGTGGCTCCCGACATGCCCAGTGCTTCACGCACGCGGCTTTTGACCTTGACCCGATATCGCCGATCCAGCGCCGCCAGCAACCCGCCGAAGCCAGTCAGCAAACCGCCGAACCAGATCCAGCGCACGAACGGTTTGACGTGCACGCGCACAGCCCAGGCGCCGTTACCCAAGGGTTCACCGAGGGCGACGTAAAGGTCGCGGGTGAATCCGGCGTCGATGCCCGCTTCAGTCATCACCGAGTTCTGCACGGTGTACAGGCGTTTTTCCGGGTGCAGCACGCTGACTTCCTTACCGTTGCGGATCACCCGGACGGTGCCCTTGTCGGAGGTGAAGTTCGGGCCTTCAAAGTGTTTGGCGCCTTCGAAGATGAAGTGGTAACCGGCCAGGTCCATGGACTCGCCCGGCGCCAGGCGCAGGTCGCGCTCGGCACTGTTCTGGCTCGACAGCACGACACCCAGCGCACACACGGCGATGCCCAGGTGCGCGACCTGCATGCCCCAGTAGCTGCGGGTCAGGGTCGGCAGGCCTTTGATCAGCCCTTTGTGGCGAGTCTTGTCGAAGATGTCACGCACACCGGCCAGCAACACCCAGGCGGCGAGCATGAAGGTCGCGAGTACCGCCCAGTTGAAATCGCCGTACGCGACGCCGGCCACCACGGCCATGGCGGCACTGCCCAGCAAGATCGGCGTCAGCATGCTCACCAGCCATTTCACCGGGGTGTCTTTCCAGCGCACGATCACGCCGACCGCCATCACCATCATCAGCAACGCCATCAACGGAATGAACAGCGCGTTGAAGTATGGCGGGCCGACGGACAGTTTGGCGCCGGTCATGGCGTCCAGAATCAGCGGGTACAAGGTGCCGAGCAGGATCATCGACGCCGCCACCACCAGCACCAGGTTGTTGCCCAGTAGCAGGGTTTCCCGCGACCAGAGGTTGAAGCCCACCTGACTCTTGACCACCGGCGCGCGCAGGGCGAACAGGGTCAGCGAACCACCGACCACGAACAGCAGGAAAATCAGGATGAACACGCCGCGCTCCGGATCGGAGGCAAAGGCGTGAACCGAAGTCAGCACGCCGGAACGCACGAGGAAGGTACCGAGCAGACTCAAGGAGAATGCGGCGATGGCCAGCAACACGGTCCAGCTCTTGAACACGCCACGTTTTTCCGTGACCGCCAGCGAGTGAATCAGTGCGGTGCCCACCAGCCATGGCATGAACGAGGCGTTTTCCACCGGGTCCCAGAACCACCAGCCACCCCAGCCGAGCTCGTAGTACGCCCACCACGAACCCAGGGTGATGCCGATGCCGAGGAACGCCCAGGCAACAATGGTCCACGGACGCGACCAGCGTGCCCATGCGGCATCCAGGCGACCGCCCATCAGCGCGGCGATGGCGAAGGCGAAGGCCACAGAGAAACCGACGTAGCCCATGTACAGCATCGGCGGGTGCACGATCAGGCCGATGTCTTGCAGCAACGGGTTGAGGTCGGCGCCGTCGGTGGGCATTTGCGGCAGGATGCGCTTGAACGGGTTGGAGGTCATGATCAGGAACAGCAGGAAACCGGTGCTGATCATGCCCATCACCGCCAGCACGCGGGCCAGCATGACCTGCGGCAACTGCCGGGAAAACACCGACACCGCGAAGGTCCAGCCGCCGAGAATCAAGGCCCACAACAGCAACGAACCTTCGTGGGCACCCCACACCGCGCTGAACTTGTAGTACCACGGCAAGGCGCTGTTGGAGTTGTTGGCCACATAGGCCACGGAGAAGTCATCGGCCATGAAGGCGTAGGTCAGGCAACCGAAGGCAAACAGCAGAAAGGTGAATTGCCCCCACGCCGCCGGCTGGGCCAGGCTCATCCACAGGCGGTCACCGCGCCAGGCGCCGAGCAATGGCACCACGGCCTGGGCCAGAGCGAAGCACAAGGCCAGGATCATCGCCAGATGACCCAGCTCGGGAATAAAGATGCCGGATGTCATGGATCAACCCTCCTTCGCGGGCGTTGGAGCCGATTGACCGCTGTCTTTCAACGCCTTGGTCACTTCCGGCGGCATGTACTTCTCATCGTGTTTGGCCAGCACTTCATCGGCCACCACCACACCATCGGCATTGAGCTTGCCCAGGGCGACGATGCCCTGCCCTTCACGGAACAGGTCCGGCAGGATGCCGCGATAAGTGATGGTCACGGACTTGTTGAAGTCGGTGACGACAAACTTCACGTCCAGGGAATCACCGGAACGCTCCAGCGAGCCCTTCTCGACCATGCCGCCAGCACGAATGCGCGTGCCTTGCGGGGCTTCGCCGTTGGCGATCTGGGTCGGTGTGTAGAACAGATTGATGTTCTGCTGCAGGGCGCTCAGGGCCAGGCCGACGGCAGCGCCGACCCCGACCAGGATCGCGAGAATGATGATAAGACGCTTTTTGCGCAGCGGATTCACTTGCCGTTCTCCCGGCGCAGACGACGCGCCTCTTGTTGCAGATACCGCTTGCGAGCCAGGATCGGCGCCGCCACGTTGAGGGCCAATACCGCCAGGCAGATGCCATAGGCTGACCAGACATACAGGCCATGATGACCCATGGCGATGAAGTCGCCGAATGAAGCAAAACTCATCGAGCGACCTCCAGGCTATTTTCCACTTCGACTTTGACCCAGCTGGCCCGGGCCTCGCGCTTGAGCACTTCAAGACGCATGCGCAGCAGCAGGACCGCGCCGAAGAAACAGTAGAAACCCAGCGCCGTCAGCAGCAATGGCAGCCACATCTCGGCGGGCATTGCCGGTTTTTCGGTCAGGGTGAAGGTCGCGCCCTGGTGCAGGGTGTTCCACCACTCCACCGAGTACTTGATGATCGGGATGTTGATCACGCCGACGATCGCCAGCACCGCGCAGGCCTTGGCCGCGCTGTCACGATTGCTGATCGCGTTGCCCAGCGCAATGAGACCGAAGTACAGGAAAAGCAGGATAAGCATGGACGTAAGGCGTGCATCCCAGACCCACCACGAACCCCAGGTTGGCTTGCCCCAGATTGCCCCGGTGACCAGCGCCACCGCAGTCATCCAGGCGCCGATGGGCGCCGCGCATTGCAAGGCGACGTCGGCCAGTTTCATCTTCCACACGAGGCCGACGATGCCGCACACGGCCAGCATCACGTAGATGGACTGCGCCAGCATGGCAGCCGGGACGTGGATATAGATGATGCGAAAGCTGTTGCCCTGCTGATAGTCCGGCGGCGCGAAGGCCAGGCCCCAGACCACGCCAACGCTGATCAGCAACAACGCCGCGACGCTCAGCCAGGGCAACATTTTGCCGCTGATGCCGTAAAACCATTTGGGCGAGCCGAGTTTGTGAAACCACGTCCAGTTCATACTGTTTCCATCACGGTTGCTCTTTACTGTGAAGAGCCAGGGCCTTTACTGGTTAAATTTTAACCAGACCTCATTATTCGCCGACGCTGATCTTCAGGCCAGCGGCTATTGCAAAGGGTGTCAGGGTTATCGCCAGGGCGGTCAGGCTGCCAAGCCACAACAGATAACCGGTCGCCGGCATCCCCTGCAAGGCAGCCTGCAAGGCGCCACTGCCAAGGATCAATACCGGGATGTACAGCGGCAGAATCAGCAGTGCCAGTAACAGGCCACCGCGTTTCAAGCCCACGGTCAGTGCCGCACCCACCGCACCGAGCAGGCTTAGTACTGGTGTACCGAGCAGCAACGAAAGCAGCAACACTGGCAGACAGGCGGCAGGCAAACCGAGCATCAGCGCCAGCAAGGGTGCGAGCAAAACCAGTGCCAGGCCGGAAAAAGCCCAGTGTGCCAGCACCTTGGCCAAAACCAGAAGAGCCAGGGGGTGCGGCGAAAGGACCCACTGCTCGAGCGATCCATCTTCGAAATCACTGCGGAAAAGCCCGTCCAGCGAGAGCAAGACCGATAAAAGCGCTGCGACCCAGACCAGCCCCGGAGACAAGGTTTGCAACAATTGAGACTCGGGGCCGACCGCCAGCGGGAACAGGGAAACGACGATAGCGAAGAACACCAGCGGATTGGCCAGTTCCGCCGGACGGCGGAACAGCAGACGAGCCTCGCGGGCGACCAGCAGGCCGAAAACACTCATACGGCCCAGCTCCCCAGATCGATGTCGCGATAACCGGCCGGCATCCGGCTCAGCGTGTGGTGGGTGGTCAACACCACCATGCCGCCGCGTTCGCAGTGGCCGGCCAGATGAGATTCAAGCTGTGCCACGCCCTGCTTGTCGAGGGCGGTAAAGGGTTCATCGAGGATCCACAGCGGCGGACTGTCCAGATACAGGCGCGCCAAGGCGACGCGGCGCTGTTGACCGGCAGACAGGGTGTGGCAAGGCACATCCTCGAATCCGCGCAGCCCGACCGCGGCCAGCGCCTGCCAGATCGCCTCATGGGTCGCCGGATGGTGCAAGGCACACAGCCAGCTCAGATTCTCTTCCGGCGTCAGCAAATCCTTGATCCCAGCCGCATGGCCGATCCACAGCAGGTTGCGCGCCAGCTCACCGCGTTGTTCGTTCAGTGGCTGGCCGTTGAGCAGCACCTGACCGGCGGTCGGCTGCATCAGCCCCGAGAGCAGGCGCAACAGGCTGGTCTTGCCGCTGCCGTTGGGGCCGCTGATTTGTACCATTTCGCCACTGGCCAGTCGCAAATCGAGATTTTCGAAGAGCAGCCGAAGGTCTCGCTCACAGGCAAGGGCAACGGTTTGCAGGACAGGACTGGTCAAGGGTTCACGGGCCTTATACGGTTCAAGTCGGCTCTGGCGCGGCCGTTAAAGAGATGCAGCATAGATGCAATGACGTCTTGTTCTAGAGAGCTGCGTCAAACAATTGCAAAGTTTTGCCATTTTTGGATACAACGGCGCGGCATTATACATGCCAGGCCTTACTCTAAAGAGTGCATTTTCCTCAGGTTGTGACCACGTATGACAGGCGAAATGAACATCCTCCCGCTAGCGCAAACCCTCCCGGCGGCTTCGCGCCCGCAGGCGGTCAGCGGCGAGCTGCTCAAATTGCTGACGCCGGTGGAGGGGCTGATCAGCGTCGGTCAAACCGCCCAGGCCGAAGTCCTGTCGCTCAAGCAGGCGGACCAGACTTTCCAGATGCTGCTCAAGGTCACCCTCGACAGCGGCCGCCAGACCACGGTCCAGACCACCAGTAATCAACCGCTGGCCCAGGGCACCACGCTGGTCGTCAGCCAGCCCTCGGCCGGCAGTCTGGCCGTGACGGTGCAACAGGCCATCGCCTCCAGCGTCGCCACCCTCACCCGCCTCGACACCGCGCAATTGCCCGTTGGCACCCTGCTGCAGGGCAAAGTGCTGACCTCGCAAGTGCTGCCGCAGGTGCCCGGCCAGCCCATGGTGTTTCGCTCGATGGTCAGCCTGCTCAATACCGCACTGAGCGGCAGCACCCTGAGCATCGACAGCCCGCAACCGTTGCGCATCGGCACCTTGCTCAGCGCGCAGGTGCAGGACACCCAGACCTTGAAGTTCGTGCCACTGAGCAACCGTCAGGAGCAACTGGCGGTGACCCGGCAACTGGTCGACCAGCAAAGCCGCCAGGGCTCGCTGGATGGCTTGCTCAAGCTCCTGCAGAACCTGCCGCCCTCGGACCAGACATCCGTTGAATTGCGTAGCGCCGCAAGCAGACTGCTCGCTGGCTTGCCGGATATTCAACAGTTGAGCACCCCCAAGGGCCTGGCCCAGGCCTTGGCCAGCAGCGGTGCGTTCCTCGAAAGCAAACTGCTGAGCGGGCAAAATCCGACGCTTGCGGCGGACATGAAAGGCGACCTGCTCAAACTGGTCGCGCAATTGAGTCAGGGCTTGCCGGCCAACACCAGCCTCGGCGCGATCATCGCCGCCAACACCCTGGCCCAGGCCATGCCGAATTTTGTCCGCAATGCCCTGGGCATGCTCGGTCAGGTCAGCGCCAAACCGTCGCCGAGCGGTTTCCCGCTGCCCGAACGCCTGTTGCAAAGCGCCGACGCTGAAAACGACCTCGAACACCTGCTTCGTCTGGCCGCCGCCGCGGTTTCACGCCTGCAAAGCCATCAACTGTCGAGCCTGGAACAAACCGGCGTAACCGCCGACGGACGGCTGATGAGCACCTGGCAGCTGGAAATCCCGATGCGCAACATGCAAGACATCGTGCCCTTGCAGGTCAAGTTCCAGCGTGAAGACGCACCCGAAAAAGAACAGCCAAAGGAGCGCCGCGAAGAACGCGAGCCCAAACAACAGCTGTGGCGTGTGGAACTGGCCTTCGCCATGGAGCCTTTGGGACCGCTGCAAATTCAGGCACAACTGATCAAGGGCAGCCTTTCCAGCCAGCTCTGGGCAGAACGGCCGTACACCGCCAGCCTGATCGAAAGCAACCTGAGCGGGCTACGTGAGCGTCTGCTGTCCGCCGGACTGAACGTCGGTGACCTGGATTGCCACCTCGGAACACCACCGCAAGGCCCGCAAACCCGCCTCGAACAACGCTGGGTCGACGAAACCGCATGAAAAACCCCAACGCCCCACGCCAGGCCATCGCCCTCAAATACGACGGCAGCCATGCTCCCACCCTCACCGCCAAGGGCGACGAAGAACTGGCGGAAGAAATCCTGCGGATCGCCCGGGACTGCGAAGTGCCGATCTACGAGAACGCCGAACTGGTGAGGCTGCTGGCGAGGATGGAGCTGGGGGACAGCATTCCGCAGGAGCTGTATCTGACGATTGCCGAGATCATTGCGTTTGCGTGGAGTTTGAAGGGCAAGTTTCCGGCGGGGATGGGGCCGGATGCGTTGATGGTGGAGAAGGATGTCACCGAGCGCGGGGAAGACTACTGAGTTTTTAAGGCCGCCATCGCGAGCAAGCTCGCTCCCACATTTGATCTTCAGCGAACACGTATTTTGTGTACGAGATACAACTACTGTGGGAGCGAGCTTGCTCGCGATAGCAATCTCAAGGAACTGTAAAACTCAGTTCTTGCGCAACTTGCTCATCAACTCCGGGGCGTCACGTGTTCAAACTTGAAAAAACGCAATAGCTTGAAACTGCGACCGACAATCAGGCCGTTGATGAGCCCTGCCCCCAGCGCCGCCCCTGCAACCGCCGACATTTCATTGGCCAGCTCAGGGTACATGGCCGCCTGGAAACCCTCGTAATAACGCCAGGCAAAAAAGCCCCAATACACAATCAGTACCTTGATCGTGCCGGGTAGAACCAGATGTTGCCCCTCGCACTGCACATTGCTGTACGAGAAAAAACGCTGTGCCAGCAACCACCCCGCCAGTAATCCCAGCGCATAGGCTGAAAGCTGGATTGCAATTTCCTGGGAGGGATTGAGCGATGCGAGGGACAAAGCCACGAATATCACGGGGGATATCTGCAATGACCTCTTCGATACATGGCTCCTGAAACAGGCGATGACACCGTAGTAACTCAGAATAAAAAACACCGCATAAACCCACAGCGGTGTACCACGCAGAATGTCGATCATAAGCCTTCCTGGCACTGTGTATGTTTGAGCAGATCAAACTACTGATCGCTGGTTGCAATCACAAGACGGTGGAATCTGAGAGTGCTATAGGCAGGAGACTACGAAAGCGTAATCCCGGTCTGAGGATAGAGAAGAATGCGTCGGATGCGGGGAAGATTGCTGCGCATTCGAAGACGTCTTCGCGGGCAGGCTCCCACAGGGTTGGGGGTGTTCACAGATATTGTAAGCACCATCAACACTTGTGGGAGCGGGCTTGCCCGCGAAGGGGATTTCAGGCCAATCGCAAGAATCAGTTCTTGTGCAACTTACTCATCAACTCCGCCTCAGCCTGGGTCAGGCCGCAGGACTGGGTCAGTTCGTCGACGCTGGCGCCCATTCCGACCAGCCGCGCTGCCTGGGCAAACGAAAGGCTTGAAGGATCACGCTGTTCCAGCTGCGCGAGCTTGTCCGGCAATGGTGCGACTGTCGCGCGAAGCTCATGCAGGTCTTCGCCCATGCGCACATTGCCGTTCTGGTAGTCGTCGACGCGTTTGCCCAGGTCCTTGATGCGCTGATCACGCAGCGCATCACCCTGGGCCTGTTGTGCGGCGATCTGTTTTTGAGCGCGAATGTACGCCAGGAACATTGCCAGCGTGCCTGCCCAAAACAGGAACAGGACAATGACCGCAACCTCGAGAATCAATCAGATACTCTCCAGTTCCGACCATTCTTCTTCGCTCATCATCTTGTCGAGCTCGACCAGGATGAGCAATTCGTTGTTCTTGTTGCACACGCCTTGAATGAACTTGGCGGACTCTTCGTTACCCACGTTCGGCGCGGTTTCGATTTCCGACTGACGCAGGTAAACCACTTCGGCCACGCTGTCGACCATGATCCCGACCACCTGCTTGTCGGCTTCGATGATGACGATACGGGTGTTGTCGCTGATCTCGGCATTCATCAGGCCGAAGCGCTGGCGGGTGTCGATCACGGTAACGACGTTGCCGCGCAGGTTGATGATGCCCAGCACGTAGCTCGGGGCACCCGGGACCGGGGCGATTTCGGTGTAGCGCAGGACTTCCTGGACGCGCATCACGTTGATGCCGTAGGTCTCGTTGTCCAGCTTGAAGGTGACCCATTGCAGGATCGGATCTTCGGAACCCTTTGCCGCCGTTGCCTTGTCATTCATACCCTGCCCCCTCAAGAAACCGCCCTGGCGGTGTGTGTTCTGTTATGTAGTTTTGTGGGTCGGCTTGTGGCCGCCCATGTGCTTTGCGCCGCCGCTGGCGATCAACTCGGCCAGCGCGGAAACGTCGAGCAACGCACACATGTGTTCAATCACCGTGCCCGCCAGCCATGGCCGTTGACCACGGTGACTGCGCCACTTGATTTCGTTCGGATCCAGGCGCAACGAGCGGCTGACCTGATGCACCGCCAGCCCCCACTCGTAGCCCTGGACGGAAATGACGTATTGCAGACCCTGCTTGAAATCGTCGCGATAACGGTCGGGCATGACCCAACGTGCGGTATCCAGCACTTTCAGGTTGCCCGACTGACTCGGCAAGATGCCGAGGAACCACTCCGGCTGGCCGAACAACGGCGTCAGCTCATGACCGGCCAGGGAGTAAATCGAACCCAGGCACACCAGCGGCACCGCCAGGGTCAACCCGGCGACATCGAACAACAGGCACTCGAACGGCTCGGCAGCCCAGGATGGACGACCGTCGGTTTGTACCGGTGGCGGCGTGTTGCTCGGCGGCAGGTGCACTTMGACGACTGGTGACACCAGCGCCTGAGGTTCCTCGATCACCGGAGCCTCCAGCGCTACCGGCTCTTCAATGACTGGAGCCACCAGGGTTTGCAACAGCGGCGCAAGGGTCGATACCGGTGCCAGAACGGGCTCCGGCGCTTCGACCACAGCAACCGGCGCCTTGGCTACCGGTGCTACTGGCGCAACCACAGGCGCGGGTTTCTGCGCATCCCGGGCCTGTTCTTCGAGCACGGCAGCCTGGAACTCGTCCAGCACGGTTTCGGCGGCGATCTCCTCGGCCACTGCCTCTACGGGCAGCGTCAATTCTTCAGTCACGTCCTGCAGCAGGCTGTCCAGGTAGGACTGCAGCGCCAGTTGTGGACGCGACGTCACCTTCAACGGCCGGTTCATGCGCATGCACCTGTAGGAGCGAGCTTGCTCGCGATGAACCTGAGAGCGCCACGGGGTGTCAGGTTTCCCGCGTCATCGTTGACGACCATCGCGAGCAAGCTCGCTCCTACAGGGATCGGGGTCATGTCAGGCCACCTGCGGAACAAGTTGTGCCGCCAGCAGATGCTTGAGCAACGCGCGGTAAGCGAGAACGCCACGGCTCTTGCCGTCGAATTGCGAAGGCGTCAGCCCTGCTCGACTGGCATCGCGCAGGCGCGTGTCCACCGGGATATAGCCTTGCCAGATTTCGTCGGGGAATTTGTCGCGCAGCACGCGCAAGGTTCCGAGGGACGCCTGGGTGCGGCGGTCAAACAGGGTCGGCACGATGGTGAAGGGCAATGCCTGTTTGCGCGAGCGGTTGATCATCGCCAGGGTGTTGACCATGCGCTCCAGGCCCTTGACCGCCAGGTGTTCGGTCTGCACCGGGATCACCAGTTGCTGGCTCGCCGCCAAGGCATTGACCATCAGCACGCCGAGCAATGGCGGGCTGTCGATCACGGCGTAATCGAAGTCCTGCCACAGTTGCGCCAGGCTCTTGGCAATCACCAGGCCCAAACCGCTCTGCCCCGGCGACTGGCGCTCAAGGGTGGCCAGCGCGGTGCTGGAGGGCAACAGGGAGATGCGTTCGTCGCTGGTCGACAACAGCAGTTGACCCGGCAGGCCTTGAGGTACGTTGCCCTTGTGCAGGAACAGGTCGTAGTTGCTGTGTTCCAGGCTGTCGGGATCGTAGCCGAAATAGCTGGTCATCGAGCCGTGGGGGTCGAGATCGACCACGACCACGCGCTTGCCCGCCTCCGCCAGTAAACCGGCTAAAGCGATGGAGGAAGTGGTTTTACCGACACCACCCTTTTGATTGGCGACTGCCCAGACTCTCATTCGGATTGTTCCTCCCGGCCCAACGCAGCGGCCGAGAAATAGCTCAACGTGTTAATGCGGGCGACGGAGAATTGACGGCGCTCTCTCGTACCGGCGACTTGACCGGGGTCGGTGCAGTTTGTGTGCCAGCACGCTTCAATGCGGCATCCGGTTGCGCATGGGCGGTTCCGGTGCCGGTCAGGCTGCGGCGCACATCAAGGTTGCGCGACACCACCAGCACCACGCGACGGTTGCGTGCGCGGCCTTCAGCGGTGGCGTTGTTGGCCACCGGCTGAAACTCACCGTAGCCCACCGAAGCCAGGCGACCGGGGTTCACCCCCTGCATCGCCAGCATGCGCACGATGCTGGCCGAGCGGGCCGAGGACAGTTCCCAGTTGGTCGGGTACTGCGCGGTGCGGATCGGTTGATCGTCGGTGAAACCTTCGACATGAATCGGGTTGTCGAACGGCTTCAGGATCGCCGCGACCTTGTCGATGATGTTGAACGCGATGTCGCTGGGCATGGCGTCGCCGCTGCCGAACAACAGGCTGGAATTGAGCTCGATCTCGACCCACAACTCGTTGCCGCGCACGGTCATCTGGTTGGAGCTGATCAGGTCACCGAACGCCGCACTGATGTCGTCGGCGATGCTTTTGAGTGGATCGCTGGCGCCGGCGACACCGGCATCGACCTGGTCACTGTCCTTGACCAGCGGCTTGGCGGGGGTCACGGTCTTCGGCCGCTCGTCACCGATGGGGATCGGCTTGAGCGAACGATCGGAATCGGTGAAGACACCAATCAGCGCTTCGGAAATGACCTTGTACTTGCCTTCGTTGATCGACGAAATCGAGTACATCACCACGAAAAAGGCGAACAGCAGGGTGATGAAGTCCGCGTAGGACACCAGCCAGCGTTCGTGGTTGACGTGTTCTTCATGCTGGCGACGACGTGCCATGATCCATGTCTCCCATCAATCCATGAAGCCCTGAAGCTTCAACTCAATGGAGCGAGGGTTTTCACCTTCGGCGATCGACAGGATCCCTTCCAGCAACATTTCTCGATAACGCGACTGGCGCAACGCGATGGATTTGAGTTTCGCGGCAATCGGCAGCAGCACCAGGTTCGCACTGGCCACGCCGTAGATGGTGGYGACGAACGCCACGGCGATGCCGTTACCCAGTTGCGACGGATCACCCAGGTTGCCCATGACGTGAATCAGGCCCATCACCGCACCGATGATGCCGATGGTCGGCGCGTAACCGCCCATGCTTTCAAAGACCTTGGCCGCTTCGACATCACGGCTTTCCTGGGTGTAGAAATCCACTTCCAGAATGCTGCGGATCGCTTCCGGCTCGGCGCCGTCAACCAGCAGTTGCAGGCCTTTGCGCGCGTAGTTGTCGGGTTCGGCATCGGCGATACCTTCAAGGCCCAGCAGGCCTTCCTTGCGGGCGGTCAGGCTCCAGTTCACCACGCGGTCGATGCCACCGGCCAGGTCAACGCGAGGCGGGAACAGGATCCAGGCGAGGACCTGCATCGCACGCTTGAAGGCGCTCATCGGCGATTGCAACAACGCGGCGCCAATGGTGCCGCCGAGCACGATCAGCGCCGCCGGGCCGTTGGCCAGGGCGCCGAGATGACCACCTTCGAGGTAGTTGCCGCCGATGATGGCGACGAAGGCCATGATGATGCCGATCAGGCTTAGAACATCCATCAGATACAGGCCTCGACCAGGTGCTTGCCTATGTCGTCGAGGCTGTACACCGCGTCGGCGAGCTCGGCTTTGACGATGGCCATCGGCATGCCGTAGATCACGCAACTGGCTTCGTCCTGTGYCCAGATCGAACTGCCTCCCTGCTTGAGCAGGCGCGCGCCTTCGCGACCGTCGGCGCCCATGCCGGTGAGGACGACCGCCAGAACTTTGTCGCCGTAGGACTTGGCTGCCGAACCGAAGGTGATGTCCACGCATGGCTTGTAATTCAGACGCTCGTCACCCGGGAGGATTTTCACCGTGCCACGGCCGTCGATCATCATCTGCTTGCCACCGGGCGCCAGCAGCGCCAGGCCCGGTCGCAGGATGTCGCCATCCTCGGCTTCCTTGACGCTGATGCGGCAGAGCTTGTCCAGGCGCTCGGCGAAAGCCTTGGTGAAGGCGGCCGGCATGTGTTGAACCAGCACGATCGGGGCCGGGAAGCTGACCGGCAATTGGGTCAGCACCCGCTGCAGGGCAACCGGGCCGCCGGTGGACGTACCGATGGCCACCAGTTTGTAGGCTTTGCGTTTCGGCGCGGGCGACGACGCAGTGGCCGCATGTGTACGCACCGGGATCGGTGCCGGACGCACGGGCGCGCTGCCGCCAAAACTGCCGACGCTCGAAGGCGCAGGTGTTGGAGCGGGTGCGGCCACAGGGGCCGGAGCGCTGTAAGTGCTGACGCGACGATTGCTGCGCGCAATGCTCAGGATCTTCTCGCACAGCAGTTGCTTGACCTTCTCGGGGTTGCGCGAGATGTCTTCGAAATTCTTCGGCAGGAAGTCCACCGCGCCGGCATCCAGCGCATCGAGCGTGACCCGGGCGCCTTCGTGGGTCAGCGAGGAAAACATCAGGACCGGGGTCGGGCAGCGTTGCATGATGTGCCGCACGGCGGTGATGCCGTCCATCATCGGCATCTCGTAGTCCATGGTGATCACGTCGGGCTTGAGGGCCAGCGCCTGATCGATCGCCTCTTTGCCGTTGGTCGCCGTGCCGACGACCTGGATATTGGAATCCGCTGAAAGAATTTCCGAGACGCGGCGGCGGAAAAACCCCGAATCGTCCACCACCAGGACTTTGACTGCCATAAACACTCCATTAGATGGAGCGAGGCCAGGCGCCCCGCTCCACCAGAATCAAATACGCCGTGTGGCGTAACGCTTGAGCATGCTCGGAACATCGAGAATCAGCGCGATGCGGCCGTCACCGGTGATGGTGGCGCCAGACATCCCCGGCGTTCCCTGAAGCATTTTGCCCAATGGCTTGATGACCACTTCTTCCTGGCCCACCAGTTGATCGACGACAAAGCCGATCCGCTGCGTGCCCACCGAAAGGATCACCACATGGCCTTCGCGCTGCTCTTCGTGAGCGGCGGAGCTGACCAGCCAGCGTTTGAGATAGAACAATGGCAGTGCCTTGTCCCGCACGATCACCACTTCCTGGCCGTCCACGACGTTGGTGGTCGACAGGTCGAGGTGGAAGATCTCGTTGACGTTCACCAGCGGGAACGCAAACGCCTGGTTGCCGAGCATGACCATCAGCGTCGGCATGATCGCCAGGGTCAGCGGCACCTTGATGACAATCTTCGAACCCTTGCCCTTGGTTGAGTAGATATTGATGGTGCCGTTGAGCTGGGCAATTTTGGTTTTCACCACGTCCATGCCCACGCCGCGCCCGGAGACGTCGGAAATCTCGGTCTTGGTCGAGAAACCCGGAGCGAAGATCAGGTTGAAGCAATCCGACTCGCTGAGACGGTCCGCCGCATCCTTGTCCATCAAGCCTTTCTTCACGGCGATGCCGCGCAGAACATCGGCATCCATGCCCTTGCCGTCATCGGAGATGGACAGCAGGATGTGGTCGCCTTCCTGTTCAGCGGACAGAATCACTTTGCCGCTGCGAGGCTTGCCCATCGCTTCGCGATCAGCCGGCTCTTCGATACCGTGGTCGACCGAGTTGCGCACCAAGTGGACCAGCGGGTCGGCCAGGGCTTCGACGAGGTTCTTGTCGAGGTCGGTTTCTTCGCCGACCAGCTCCAGGTTGATCTCTTTCTTGAGCTGGCGAGCCAGGTCGCGAACCAGGCGCGGGAAGCGCCCGAAGACTTTCTTGATCGGTTGCATCCGGGTCTTCATGACCGCGGTTTGCAGGTCGGCGGTGACCACGTCGAGGTTCGACACGGCCTTGGACATGGCTTCGTCGCCGCTGTTGAGGCCCAGGCGGACCAGGCGGTTACGCACCAGCACCAACTCGCCGACCATGTTCATGATCTCGTCGAGACGCGCGGTATCGACGCGTACGGTGGTCTCGGCTTCGCTGGCCGGTTTTTCCGCCGGTGGCGCGGCCGGAGCACGGGCAGCAGCCGGTGCAGCAGCGGCTACCGGGGCCGGTGTTTCGGCTTTGGGCTCGGGTGCCTTGGCCACAGGTTTCGGCGCCGCTGCCTTCGCGGCCGGCGCGGCAACGGACGTGTTCGATCCGCTGGAAACCGTCGCCTTGCCGACTTCGCTGAACTTGCCCTTGCCGTGCAACTCGTCGAGCAGCGATTCGAATTCGTGATCGCTGATCAGATCGCTGCCGGCCGCCGCAGCGGCTGGCGCGGCAGGAGTCGGTACTGAAGCAATGGCCGATTCGAGCGCATCGACAGCGAAGTTACCCTTGCCGTGCAGTTGGTCGAGCAGTGCTTCGAATTCGTCGTCAGTAATATCGGAGCTGTCGCCGGCCGCTTTCGGGGCCTCTGGCGCAGCCGGCGCCGGGACCACCGCGTCAATGGCGAACTGGCCCTTGCCATGTAGTTGATCGAGCAACGACTCGAACTCGGCATCGGTGATTTCATCGCTGGCAGCAGCATCGCTGACCGGCACAGAAACAGGTGCCGGCGCCTCGGCCTGAGCCTTGACGGCGTTCAGCGAGTCCAGCAGTTGTTCGAATTCATTGTCGGTGATATCGCCCGATTCGCTTTCAGCCACAGGCGCTTCGACCACGGCGGCGACAGGTGCAGCAGCCGTCTCGTCAGCCGATTGCGGTTCGGCCAGACGTGCCAGCGCCGCGAGCAGCTCCGGTGTAGCGGCCGTGATCGGGCCGCGATCGCGGACCTCGCTGAACATGCTGTTCACCGCGTCCAGCGCCTCGAGAACCACGTCCATCAGTTCCGAATCGACGCGACGTTCACCCTTGCGCAGGATGTCGAACACGTTCTCGGCGATGTGGCAGCACTCCACCAGCTCGTTGAGCTGGAGGAAGCCGGCGCCCCCTTTTACAGTGTGAAAACCGCGAAAAATTGCATTGAGCAGATCCGCATCATCCGGACGGCTTTCCAGCTCGACCAGTTGCTCGGACAGTTGCTCTAGAATCTCGCCGGCCTCAACCAGGAAATCCTGAAGGATCTCTTCATCGGCGCCGAAGCTCATTAAGGGGGTGCTCCTACAGGTCTAAAAACCCAAAAAACCTAAAATTCTAAAACTCTAAAATCCCAGGCTGGATAACAAATCGTCCACATCGTCCTGACCGGACACAACGTCTTCTCTTTTATCGGCATGAATCTGCGGACCTTCACCCTGAGAGAGATGTTTTTGTGGATCTTTTTCAGCAAGCATCGCTTCACGGTCATGTTCGATGCCCGCAAAGCGGTCCACCTGACTGGCCATCAGCACGAGCTTGAGCAGGTTGCTTTCGACTTCGGTGACCAACTGGGTCACTCGCTTGATCACTTGTCCCGTGAGGTCCTGGTAATCCTGGGCGAGCAGGATGTCGTTGAGGTTGCCCGACACCGCGCGATTGTCCGTGCCGCTGCGCGCCAGGAACCCCTCGACCCGTCGGGCCAGTTCACGAAACTCTTCGGCGCCGACTTCGCGACGCATGAAGCGCCCCCAGTCCGCGCTCAAGACCTTGGCTTCATCGGCCAGGCCATTGACCAGCGGCGTGGCACTTTCCACCAGGTCCATGGTGCGGTTGGCCGCGGCCTCGGTCAGCTTGACCACATAGCCCAGACGCTCGGTGGCGTCGGTGATCTGGGACACTTCTTCGGCTTGCGGCATGTGCGGGTCAATCTGGAAATTGACGATCGCGCTATGCAGTTCGCGAGTGAGCTTGCCCACTTCCTGATACAGGCCGCGGTCACGGGTCTGGTTGAGCTCATGGATCAATTGCACCGCGTCGCCGAACCTGCCTTTTTCAAGGCTCGCGACCAATTCGACGGCGTGTTTTTTCAGGGTCGACTCAAAGTCGCCCAATGAAGTTTCGTTATTGCCCATAGCTCCCCCGTGGCGCACTCATCAACCGATGCGTTCGAAAATCTTCTCGATTTTTTCTTTCAACGCCTGGGCCGTGAAGGGTTTGACCACATAGCCGTTAACACCGGCCTGGGCCGCTTCGATGATCTGCTCACGCTTGGCTTCAGCGGTCACCATCAACACCGGCAGGTGCTTGAGCTTTTCATCGGCACGCACGTGACGCAGCAGATCGATACCGGTCATGCCAGGCATGTTCCAGTCCGTTACCAGAAAGTCGATGCTTCCGCTGTTGAGCACCGGAATGGCGGTAGTGCCATCGTCGGCCTCGACGGTGTTGGTGAACCCAAGGTCACGCAGCAGGTTCTTGATGATCCGCCGCATCGTTGAGAAGTCATCAACGATGAGGATTTTCATGTTCTTGTCCAATTCGACCTCCAAGCAGTCTTAAACGCGCCCAGCACCTGGACGCGCCATTTCAATCAATCCGGCAAAGCACTCAATGACTGTCTGGAGCACAACAGATCGCGACCGGCGCAGCTCAACACCACACCGGCCTCGTTCGCAGTGTCCCCCACACTGCCTTCAGCGCGCTCGCCACTCCCCCAAACGCCCCCGCAAACGGGCCGCGCACTGGCTGTGTAACTGGCTGACCCGAGATTCGCTGACCCCCAGGACCTCACCGATTTCCTTGAGGTTCAACTCTTCGTCGTAGTACAGCGCCAACACCAGTCGCTCACGCTCCGGCAAATTGGCAATCGCCTCCGCCAGCGCAGCCTGGAAGCGTTCATCTTCCAGATCGCGTGACGGCTCGATATGAGCACTCGCGCCATCCTCGTGCAGCCCTTCGTGTTCGCCGTCCTGCAACAGATCGTCGAAACTGAATAACCGGCTGCCCAGGGTGTCGTTCAAAATCCCGTAGTAATCGTCGAGACTCAATTGGAGTTCGGCCGCAACTTCGTGATCTTTAGCGTCACGGCCGGTTTTCGCTTCAATCGAGCGAATGGCATCGCTGACCATGCGCGTATTGCGGTGAACCGAACGTGGCGCCCAGTCCCCCTTGCGCACTTCGTCGAGCATGGCGCCGCGGATTCGAATGCCCGCGTACGTCTCGAAACTGGCGCCTTTGCTGGCGTCATATTTGGTCGACACTTCAAGCAGGCCGATCATCCCGGCCTGGATCAGGTCTTCGACCTGGACGCTGGCCGGCAGGCGCGCCAGCAAGTGATAGGCAATGCGTTTAACCAGCGGCGCGTAACGCTCGATCAGCTCGTACTGCGCATCACGGGCCGATTTTTTGTAGAGGTTGTAACCGCTTGCTGTCATAGAACCGGTCCTGCTGTCTGCTGCACGAGGCGCTCGACGAAAAATTCCAGGTGCCCGCGCGGGTTGGCAGGCAGTGGCCAGGTATCGACCTTCTGCGCGATGGCCTTGAATGCCAGCGAGCACTTGGAGCGCGGGAAGGCTTCGTAGACGGCACGCTGTTTCTGCACGGCCTTGCGCACGCTTTCGTCGTAGGGCACCGCGCCGACGTATTGCAGGGCGACGTCGAGGAAGCGATCCGTGACCTTGGTCAACTTGGCGAACAGGTTGCGTCCTTCCTGCGGGCTCTGGGCCATGTTGGCCAGAACGCGGAAGCGGTTCATGCCGTAGTCGCGATTGAGCAACTTGATCAAGGCGTAGGCATCGGTAATCGAAGTCGGCTCGTCGCACACCACCAGCAGCACTTCCTGGGCTGCGCGAACGAAACTGACGACCGAGTCACCAATGCCCGCAGCGGTGTCGATCACCAATACGTCGAGGTTGTCGCCGATATCACTGAAGGCCTGGATCAGGCCGGCGTGTTGCGCGGGGCTCAGATGCACCATGCTCTGAGTGCCGGATGCGGCCGGAACGATTCGGATGCCGCCGGGTCCCTGCAGCAGTACATCGCGCAGTTCGCAGCGGCCCTCGATCACGTCGGCCAGGGTACGTTTGGGTGTCAGGCCCAGCAGAACGTCGACGTTCGCCAGTCCCAGGTCGGCGTCCAACAGCATGACGCGCCGGCCAAGCTCAGCCAGAGCCAGGGACAAGTTCACTGACACATTAGTTTTCCCGACGCCACCTTTGCCGCCGGTCACCGCAATCACCTGTACGGGATGCATGCTGCCCATGTTATTTCTTTACCTTGTCTTGCATAGACGGAGGCCACATTACTGGCTGCGCGTTCGCAATCGGAACAATGCATGGCAGACCATCGATGTAGGTACAAAAACTGTTCATTACTACCTTAGCCAACCTGCTTGGTTTGGCTGTGGTAAATATCAGCGAACATGTCAGCCATGGCTTCTTCGCTGGGTTCTTCCTGCATTTGTACGCTGACGGCGCGACTGACCAACTGATGACGGCGCGGCAGATGGAGATCATCCGGAATCCGCGGGCCATCGGTCAGGTAGGCCACGGGTAACTCATGACTGATAGCCAGGCTCAACACCTCGCCCAGACTAGCCGTCTCATCCAGTTTAGTCAGGATGCAGCCAGCGAGCCCACAACGCTTGTAACTGTGATAAGCGGCGGTTAGAACCTGTTTTTGGCTGGTGGTTGCCAGGACCAGATAATTTTTTGAGCGGATACCGCGACCGGCCAGGCTTTCGAGTTGCATACGCAGGGCCGGATCGCTGGCCTGCAGGCCAGCGGTATCGATCAGCACCACCCGCTTGCGCAGCAAGGGTTCCAGCGCCTGCACCAGGGACTGGCCCGGATCGACGTGGGTCACCGACACGTTGAGAATGCGCCCCAGGGTCTTGAGCTGCTCCTGGGCACCGATGCGGAAGCTGTCCATGCTCACCAGCGCAATGTTCTGCGCGCCGTACTTGAGCACGTAACGGGCCGCCAGCTTGGCCAGGGTGGTGGTCTTGCCCATGCCGGCAGGGCCGACCATGGCGATCACACCGCCCTCCTCCAGCGGCTCGACCTCGGGGGTAGCGATCATGCGCGCCAGGTGCGCCAGCAACATGCGCCAGGCCTGACGAGGTTCTTCGATCCCGGTAATCAGCGCCAGCAGGTCGCGCGACAGCGGGCCTGACAGGCCGATGCGTTGCAGGCGGCGCCAGAGGTTGGCCTGGTCCGGACGGCTGCCTTGCAGCTGATTCCAGGCCAGGGAGCCCAGCTGGACTTCCATGAGTTCGCGCAGGCTGTTGAGCTCGAATCGCATCGAGTCGAACGCCCGCGGGTCCACGCCACCGGACGCTGGCGCAGCGGCTGGTGCGGGGCGACGGGGTTCGGCGTACGTCGGCTCGATCAGCGGCTCGGCGGCGGTCAACGGCAAGCCGGCGAACAACTGACGGTTGGTGCTCTGGTCGCTCTCGCCATCGCTACGCAGGCTCAATTCGGCCTGGGCGGTGACGATCCGCGACTGAGTCTTGCGCAGCTCGTCCTCGAGCTCCATGTTCGGAACCCGCGGCGCCAGCGCCGACAACTTGTAATCCAGCGCAGCCGTCAGCTCGACACCTCCGGCGATCCGGCGGTTGCCAATGATGGCGGCATCAGCGCCCAGCTCATCGCGAACCAGCTTCATGGCCTGACGCATATCGGCGGCGAAAAAACGCTTAACTTGCATAAACCACTACCTCAGCCGTTGGGCCCTACTGTCGCAACGATGGTCACTTGCTTGTTGTCAGGGATTTCCTGGTAAGCCAACACGTGCAAACCCGGGACTGCGAGCCGACCGAATCGCGAGAGCATCGCGCGAACCGGACCGGCCACCAGCAGAATCACCGGCTGACCTTGCATCTCCTGCCGCTGCGCCGCGTCGATCAACGAACGTTGCAGCTTCTCAGCCATGCTTGGCTCCAGCAGAACGCCTTCTTCCGAGCCTTGCCCGGCCTTTTGCAGACTATTGAGCAATATCTGTTCCAACCTTGGCTCCAGCGTGATGACTGGCAGCTGCGACTCAGTGCCTACAATGCTTTGCACGATTGCACGGGATACGCCAACCCGCACAGCAGCCACTAGCGCGGCGGTATCTTGACTCTTGGCGGCATTGTTGGCGATAGCCTCGGCAATACTGCGGATATCGCGCACAGGCACTTGTTCGGCCAGCAGCGCTTGCAGCACCTTGAGCAGCTGCGACAGCGAAACCACGCCCGGCACCAGCTCCTCGGCCAGTTTCGGCGAGCTTTTGGCCAGCAATTGCATGAGTTGCTGCACTTCTTCGTGACCGATCAGTTCACTGGAGTGCTTGTAGAGAATCTGGTTCAAGTGGGTAGCCACTACGGTACTGGCATCGACCACCGTATAACCGAGGGATTGCGCCTGGGCGCGCTGGCTGATTTCAATCCAGACCGCCTCCAGGCCAAAAGCCGGATCTTTGGCGGTAATGCCGTTGAGCGTGCCGTAGACCTGCCCCGGGTTGATCGCCAGTTCGCGATCCGGGTAAATCTCCGCTTCGGCCAGAATCACCCCCATGAGGGTCAGGCGATAGGCACTGGGCGCCAGGTCGAGGTTGTCGCGGATATGCACCGTGGGCATCAGGAAGCCCAGGTCCTGGGACAATTTCTTGCGCACCCCCTTGATCCGCGCCAGCAACTGGCCACCCTGGTTGCGGTCCACCAACGGAATCAGGCGATAACCCACTTCCAGGCCGATCATGTCGATCGGTGTCACGTCATCCCAGCCAAGCTCCTTGGTTTCCTGGGCGCGTGCCGGCGACGGCAGCAGCTCCTGCTGGCGCTTGACCTCTTGCAGGGCCTGCACCTTGGCGACGTTCTGCTTTTTCCAGAACAGGTACGCGCCACCAGCCGCCAGGGCCGCCATGCTCAGGAACGAGAAGTGCGGCATGCCGGGCACCAGGCCCATGACCGCCATCAAGCCCGCCGCCACCGCCAGCGCCTTGGGCGAGGCGAACATCTGGCGATTGATTTGCTTGCCCATGTCTTCCGAACCGGATGCACGGGTCACCATGATCGCCGCGGCTGTCGATAACAACAGTGATGGCAATTGCGCCACCAAACCGTCACCGATGGTCAACAGCGCATACACCTTGCCGGCGTCGGCGAAGTTCATGTTGTGCTGGAAGATACCGACCGCCATGCCGCCGATCAGGTTGATGAACAGGATCAACAGGCCGGCGATGGCGTCACCCCGGACGAATTTGCTGGCACCGTCCATGGAACCGTAGAACTCGGCTTCCTGGGCCACTTCCATCCGGCGCAACTTGGCCTGGTTCTGATCGATCAATCCAGCGTTGAGGTCGGCGTCGATCGCCATTTGCTTGCCGGGCATCGCATCGAGAGTGAAACGCGCGCTCACCTCGGAAATCCGCCCGGCACCCTTGGTCACCACGACGAAGTTGATGATCATCAAGATCGCGAAGACCACGATACCGACCACGTAGTTACCGCCGATCACCACCTCACCGAAGGCCTGGATCACCTTGCCGGCGGCCGCGTGACCGTCCTGGCCGTGGAGCATCACCACCCGCGTGGAGGCCACGTTCAACGCCAGGCGCAACAGCGTCGCCACCAGCAGAATGGTCGGAAACACCGCGAAATCCAGCGGACGCAAGGCGTACACGCACACCAGCAGCACGACGATGGACAGGGCGATGTTGAAAGTGAAGAACACGTCCAGCAGGAACGGCGGCACCGGCAACATCATCATCGCCAGCATGACCAGCAGCAACAGCGGCACGCCCAGATTGCCCCGACTGAGGTCGGCAATGTTGCTGCGGGCACTGTTGATTAACTGAGAGCGATCCACCGGTATTCCCCGTTCCTTTGAAGCAAACTTTTGACGCCGGGTGCCGGCGTAGAGGGGGTACTGCAAGAAGCCTTCCAACTTTTTCGAGGTTTTTGGGTACGGATGTTTTAACGGGAAGTTTACGGCGACAGGACAGACGCTTTCGTGAGCAGGCTCGCACACAGGGGGTCTGTGCAGATCACATATTCTGCGTACAACAAAGATCAAAATGTGGGAGCGAGCCTGCTCGCGAAGAGGCCGTCCCCGCTGCCGCCCATCTCACGACCAACACAAAACCTGTGGGAGCCGGGCTTGCCCGCGATGGGGCCGGTACTGCCGCCGCACCTCTCAGGACGGGCTGCGGACTTCTCAAATCGAACAGATTAATTCACTCGAACCTAGCAGTTCTGCTAGTACCCAACCCTTGCCAAACCGCCAATACTGAGCTCCCGCACTTCGGACCTTCGGAGCAACCTCCCATGACATCGCCGCGCGAAACCGTGCTCTGCCAATATCACTACGATCCCCTTGATCGATTGACCAGTCACGCACTGCCAGATAGCCCCGAGCGCCAGCGTTTTTACTGCAAAAGCAGGCTGGCCACCGAGATACAGGGGGCGATGCGCTATTCGATCGTCCAGCATGGCGAGCAACTGTTGGCGCAACAGCGAGGTGAGGATGGTGCGCCTGATACCACGCTGCTAGCCACCGATCAGCAGCGTTCGGTGCTGCAGGCGCTCAAGGTCGATCATCTACCGCAACCTATCGCCTATTCGCCCTACGGCCACCGTACCGGAGAAAACGGGTTACTCAGCCTGCTTGGCTTTAACGGTGAACGGCCGGATCCGGTGACCGGGTGTTATTTGTTGGGGAACGGGTATCGGGCGTTTAATCCGGTTTTGATGCGGTTTAACAGTCCGGATAGTTTGAGTCCGTTTGATAAGGGTGGGTTTAATGCGTATGCGTATTGCTCGGGGGATCCTCGTAATAGTCGCGACCCTACCGGACATGCCGGTATTTTTGGAGTGTTTAATTTCGCAGATTCTCTGTTCGACACAATACCGCGCACGAAAATACTCTCATCTCGAACAACTGCTTCGAAAATGCTATCAAAAATGAACACTGGAAAAGTGAAAACACCAACAACTTATCCCGAAGTAAAACCAAGCATTCCCGACGACAACAATTACCTTATAGGGTATCACACCACTACGAAAAGTGAGGCACCCAACCTAATATCAAACAGACTAACATCGAATTACGAAGACCCACCTCCAAGTAGAAATCAAGGGATAAAAGGGTTTCACAGTGCTGACTATTATGAATCATACGGCTACAGACATTCTCATTATGCTGCTTACAAAAATGCCGGACTCTCTTATCCAGGAACAGAGACACTTGGCGTATATGTAAAAGATCTTCCGCTGAAGAAGGCGGGAGTTGACTTCACACCAATCTTCAACAGAGAGGCTAGAGGAGGTGACAGTAAAAACGCTGGAATCGTCATCCACCCCCATATGTATGATGATGTGTCCTTCAGAAAAGTCGACCCGAGACGACTACCTGCTCCTTGGGCTAATTCTGTATTCATGAATAAAATAAGGAAAAAGTAAGGCAAAAACGAGCAAAAACGGGGACAGCAAAAACGGAAAAACGGGGACAGATTTATTTTGACCGGCGTAGAGGGGGGTACCGCAAGAAGCCTTCCAACTTTTGCCGGGGGTTGAAATAGAAGGATTTATCGGGGATTTGCTTTGCCAGAACTGACGCCTTCGCTGGCAAGCCAGCTCCTACATTGCGATCAACACAATCCTGTAGGAGCTGGCTTGCCAGCGAAGACATCAGCATAAGCGCTGCCGACCTCAAGAATCTCGACGCAAATCCGGCGGAATCGGCAGGTCATCCTTGATCGGGTCGAGCCGCTTGCCCTCGCCCGTGAGGCATGCAGRACTGCTGCACAGACCACCGACCCTAGCAGTTCTGCTAGTACCCAACCTTTGCCAAACCGCCAATACTGAGCTCCCGCACTTCGGACCTTCGGAGCCCCCCTCCATGACATCCTCGCCTGAAACCGTGCTCTGCCAATACCACTACGACCCCCTTGATCGCCTGATCAGTCATGCACTGCCGGATATCCCCGAGCGCCGGCGCTTTTACTGCAAAAGCAGGTTGGCTACCGAGGTACAGGGGGCGATGCGCTATTCGATCGTTCAGCATGGTAATCAGTTGTTGGCGCAGCAGCGGAGTGACGGCGATCAACTTGACGCCACGCTGTTGGCCACCGACCAGCAGCGCTCAGTGGTGCAGACACTTAAGGCCAATCATCCACGGCAGGCCATCGCCTATTCGCCCTATGGCCACCGGTCGATTGAAAACGGATTACTCAGCCTGCTTGGTTTCAACGGTGAACGATCAGATCCGGTGACCGGGTGTTATTTGCTGGGGAATGGGTATCGGGCGTTTAACCCAATGTTGATGCGGTTCAATAGTCCGGACAGTTGGAGTCCGTTTGGGAAGGGTGGGTTGAATGCGTATGCGTATTGCGCAGGAGATCCGATTAATCAGACCGACCCAACCGGGCACGTCTCAGGCTTCATACTTGCAAGACTTAAACTGGCGCGGAGACAGAGAGCAAAGACACTTATAAACAGCTATCGAGAAACTGGCCACTTGAACAACCCAAAACTAACACTTGACCAAGTAGCAGACATAATCGATCAAAGGAACCAAATTATTGATACGGCAAAAAGCATAAAGAAAGAAAGGAGGGCACTTATTAAATTCGATTACGAAAACCGCACCTCACCAAACTTACAAAACATTGCATCCGATACAGCAGCCAAACACGGACTCGAGCTAAACGACCTTCCTCCAACGGTACAAAACTTTGCCAAAATTCCTGCCAGACCACTTAATTCCCGCGACTTACTTGAGTTCCTTAACGACTCCGACTTCAAACCCGAACACCTATTAGATAGCATGTACAAGGGACGCTCGTTTAGCCATTCATCTGGGCGCGAGATAGATCTTAATACCGCCAAAGCGTATCATTCTAGAATAATCGCCATTCGCCAATCCGAACTGATCCAACTGAACCAAAGATATGATGAACTTTTTTTCACGATATTCCCACGATATCAAGAGTAAAAATAGAACTCCCATTAACTTGTCTCAAGTCAAGGTTAAAAGCCACTAACAACGGGGACAAACTCATTAACAAAAAAAACGGGCACAGATTTATTTACAACATATCCCGAGCAGTAACTAGTGTCCAAAATTAGTTGACCCGTTCACCGGCAGCTCCTACACAGGCAATGCGTACACCCTGTAGGCGCTGCCGAAGGCTGCGATCTTTTGATTTTAAACATCTATGTTTAATCAACATCTCCAGACACTTACAGAGCCTACACATGCTTGCGCCGCAGCCTACGACTGCATCAGAATCCGCCGGCTTGTGCGCCTGAGGGCCGGACTTTATCGTTTCGCGGCCGCTGAAAATCAGCGGTCGGGTTTGGTAGCCCGGTAGACTTCTTGCGTAGCACACCCGAAGCAGGCCTTGCGGTTTGCGTCTTTATGGTGGCCATGCGCAGGGCGCCTTCGGGCGCGCCGGTTTTCCAAGTCACCGGTCTACCAACCCGCGTATGGCCACCACCTCTTCGTTTGGTAGCGAAAGTGATGGCTCCTCTTTTCTGATTTGGAGCTCCATCTATGTTCAAAGTAACGCCCAACCCGCCAAACACCGAAGACACTTCCCCAGACACCTCAATCAATCCGCAAAAACTCCAAGAAGCCGCCGACCGCGCCCTCGATGAGTACATCAACCTGTCCGCCCGTATAAACGCCACCGCGCGAAAACCCAGCACGATGTTTGTCATTGCACCCGGCATCGATACCGAGAGCCTGTTGGCCCATGCCTGTGAATCCCTGGCTTCGGCCAGTGTATTGGCCAGTGATTTCGCGGGAGGCCTGAAGGGACCGCAGCGCAGCACGATGCTGGCGATTCAACAGGTCATCATGCTGGGAGAACTGGCGGTGAATCGCGCGCTGGATAACATTGATCCGCAGGGCTAGCGAATGACTTGAGCCGAGGCAATTTCCTGTGGGAGCGAACTTGCTCCGGGCGGCGTTCCGACGATTGCGGACTGTCTGCCAACATCGATGTTGGATGTGCCGGCCTCTTCGCGGGCAAGCCAATTCAATTACAGGGTGTGTGGGTTGGCTGACTGGGTTGGACTTTTCAGGAATCTCGACGCAAATCCGGCGGAATCGGCAGATCATCCTTGAGCGGATCCGGTCGCTTGCCCTTGCCCGCGCGGTACTGTCGGATCTGGTAGACGTAGGCCAGTACCTGGGCAACGGCCAGATACAGCCCCCCCGGAATTTCCTGCTCAAGCTCGGTGGAGTAGTAGATCGAGCGCGCCAGCGCCGGTGACTCCAGCAGCAAAATCTCGTTGGCCGCTGCGATCTCGCGGATCTTCAGGGCCAGGAAGTCGCTACCCTTGGCCAGCAATACCGGCGCATTGCCCTTTTCCGGGTCGTACTTGAGGGCCACGGCGTAGTGCGTCGGGTTGGTGATGACCACGTCGGCCTCGGGAATGGCGGCCATCATCCGCCGCTGGGACATCTCGCGCTGCAGCTGCCTGATCCGCTGCTTGACCTCCGGCCGCCCCTCCTGGTCCTTGTGCTCGTCGCGCACCTCCTGCTTGGTCATCAGCAGTTTCTTGTGGCTTTCCCAGAGCTGCACCGGCACATCCACCACAGCGATCAGGATCAGCCCGCACGCCATCCACAAGGTGCTCCAGCCCACCACTTGCAGACTGTGAATGATCGCCATGTCCAAGGGCTCATGGGCGATGCGCAGCAGGTCATCGATGTCCGATGACAACACCGCCAGCGCCACGAACAGGATGATGATGAACTTGGCCAGGGCCTTGAGCAGTTCGATCAGCGACTTGGTCGAGAACATGCGCTTGAGGCCGGGACCGGGGTTCAAGCGACTGAATTTGGGCGCCATGGAGCTCGCCGCGAACAGCCAGCCACCCAGGGAAATCGGACCGATGATGGCGGCCAGCACCAAGGTGATCATCACCGGCTGGATCGACCACAGGGCAATTTGCCCCGAACGCATCAGGTAGGTGGCCATGTAGCGCTGATCCAGAATCACTTCCCGCGGCAGCGAGAAGTTGATGCGCATCAGCTCCATCATGTCCTGCGCCATGGCGCCGCCAAAAATCAGCAACGCCGAGGCACCGACCAGCATGATCGCCAGGGTGTTGAGCTCCTTGGAGCGGGCTACCTCCCCCTTCTCACGGGAGTCCTGCTTGCGCTTCTCCGTGGGGTCTTCTGTTTTGTCCTGACCGCTTTCGCTCTCGGCCATGACTCAGCTCGCCCGCGCCATTTCGCGTAACAACTGCAAGGCTTCGGTGGCCAGCGGTTGATACTGGTTGAGAATGTCCGCCAGCCCGACCCAGACGATGAACAGCCCAAGCACCAGGATCAGCGGGAAGCCGACAGAAAAAATATTCAGTTGCGGCGCCGCCCGGGTCATGACGCCAAACGCGATGTTGACCACCAGCAACGCGGTGATCGCCGGCAGCACCAGCAACAACGCCGAACCGAGCACCCAGCCGAGCTTGCCGGCCAGTTCCCAGTAGTGATTGACCATCAGGCCACCACCCACCGGCAGCGTGGTGAAACTCTCGGTGAGGATCTCGAACACCACCAGATGACCGTTCATGGACAGGAACAGCAGCGTCACCAGCATGGTGAAAAACTGCCCGATCACCGCCGTCGACACACCGTTGGCCGGGTCGATCATGGAAGCGAAGCCCATACCCATCTGGATGGCGACGATTTGCCCGGCCACCACAAAGGCCTGGAAGAACAGCTGCAAGGAGAAGCCCATCACCGCACCGATGAGAATCTGCTCGGCAATCAGCAGCAACCCGCTCAGATCCAGGGCATTCACCGGCGGCATCGGCGGCAGGCCCGGCGCGATGACCACGGTAATGGCCAAGGCGAAATACAGGCGGATGCGCCGGGGCAGCAGGGTCGTGCCGAACACCGGCATGACCATCAGCAAGGAGCCGACGCGAAACAGCGGCAACATGAACGTCGCCACCCAGGTGCTGATCTGCGTATCGGTCAGCGCAAGCAGTGACATGGTTTAGCCGATGACCTGAGGAATACTGCCGTACAACTGCAGGATGTAGTCCATGAAGGTCTGCACCATCCATGGACCGCCGACGATCAGCGTCACCAGCATCACCAGCAGGCGCGGCAGGAAGCTCAGGGTCTGTTCGTTGATCTGGGTGGCAGCCTGGAACATCGCCACCAGCAGGCCCACCAGCAAACTCGGAATCACCAGGATCGCCACCATCATGGTGGTCAGCCACAGCGCTTCGCGAAAGATGTCGACCGCTACTTCCGGCGTCATGGCGAGACACCGCCGAAGCTGCTGGCCAGTGTGCCGATGATCAGCGCCCAGCCATCCACCAGCACGAACAACATGATCTTGAACGGCAGGGAAATGATCAGCGGCGAGAGCATCATCATACCCATGGCCATCAACACACTCGCCACGACCAGGTCGATGATCAGGAACGGAATGAAGATCATGAAGCCGATCTGGAAAGCCGTTTTCAGCTCGGAGGTCACGAAGGCCGGTACCAGGATAGTCAGCGGCGCCTGATCCGGCGTCGCAATGTCAGTGCGCTTGGACAGGCGCATGAACAGCTCCAGATCGCTGGTGCGGGTCTGGGCGAGCATGAAGTCCTTGATCGGCACCTGCGCCTTGGCGACCGCATCCTGAGCCGTCAGTTTTTCCGCCAGATACGGCTGCAAGGCGTCCTGGTTCACCCGGTCGAACACCGGCGCCATGATGAACAGGGTCAGGAACAGCGCCATGCCGGTGAGGATCTGGTTCGACGGCGTCTGCTGCAGGCCCAGGGCCTGGCGCAGGATCGAGAAGACAATGATGATCCGGGTGAAGCTGGTCATCAGCATGACAAACGCCGGGATAAAACTCAGCGCGGTCATGATCAGCAGGATTTGCAGGCTGACCGAGTATTCCTGCGCACCCTGCGCATTGGTGCCCAGGGTAATGGCCGGGATCGACAGCGGATCGGCGGCGAATGCCAGTGGCGCGGCCAGCATCAGGGCCAGCGTCAAGACGATGCGTAGCGCACCCATTACTTCTTATCCTTCTGATCTTTACCCAGCATCTCCAACAGGCGCTGGGCAAATTCCGGCGTCGGCTTCTCGGTACTCGGCACTTGCACCGGCTCCTTGAGCACGTGCAGCGCAGCAATGTTGCCGGGGCTGAGGCCCAACAGAATCTGCTCGTTGCCGACCTGCACCAGCATCAGTCGGTCACGCGGCCCCAGCGCGCGGGAGCCGACAATCTCGATCACCTGCCCCTTGCCAGCCGGACCGGCCTGCTGGACACGCCGCAGCAACCAGGCGAGGAGAAAGATCAGCCCCAGCACCAGCAGCAAGCCGAACACCAGCTGCGTCAGCTGGCCAGCCACACCACTGCTCACCGCTGGCGCAGCGGCGGTAGCAGCTGTCGCAACCGGCTCGGCCGCCAGCACGCTGAACGGCATCGCCAGCACAAACCCAAGAACCTTTTTCACTCAGCGCAGCTTCTTGATGCGTTCGCTTGGGCTGATCACGTCCGTCAGGCGGATGCCGAACTTCTCGTTGACCACCACCACTTCGCCGTGGGCGATGAGCGTGCCATTGACCAGCACGTCCAGCGGCTCACCGGCCAGGCGATCGAGCTCGATCACCGAACCCTGGTTGAGTTGCAACAGGTTGCGGATGTTGATGTCGGTGCTGCCCACTTCCATGGAAATCGACACCGGGATATCGAGGATTACGTCCAGGTTCGGACCGTCGAGGGTGACCGGATCGTTGTTTTTCGGCACGCTGCCGAACTCTTCCATTGGCAGGCGGTTGGACGCGGAGCTGCCGGAATCGGCGGCCAGCAAAGCGTCGATGTCAGCCTGCCCGGCATCGCCGGTTTCTTCCAGGGCCGCAGCCCATTCATCGGCCAGTGCCTGATCGTCCTGCGTGTTCATATTGTCAGTGTCCTCGGCGAGCAAAAATTCAGAATTCGGTTAATCGCGAATGGGTTCTAGCGCCGGTCAACGGCGCTCGATCGGCTCGATCACTTGCAATGCCAGGTTGCCCTTGTGCGAGCCCATCTTGACCTTGAAGGCCGGCACGCCGTTGGCGCGCATGATCATTTCTTCCGGCATCTCGACCGGGATCACATCCCCCGGCTGCATGTGCAGGATGTCGCGCAGGCGCAACTGACGACGGGCCACCGTCGCCCCGATTGGCACGTCGACGTCCAGCACGTCCTGGCGCAGGGCGTTGACCCAGCGCTCGTCCTGGTCGTCGAGGTCCGACTGGAAGCCGGCGTCGAGCATTTCGCGCACCGGTTCGATCATCGAGTACGGCATGGTCACGTGCAGGTCACCGCCACCGCCATCGAGTTCGATGTGGAAGGTCGACACCACAATGGCCTCGCTCGGGCCGACGATGTTGGCCATGGCCGGATTCACTTCCGAGTTGATGTACTCGAAATTGACTTCCATGATCGCCTGCCAGGCTTCCTTCAGATCGACGAACGCCTGCTCCAGCACCATGCGCACCACACGCAGTTCGGTCGGGGTGAATTCACGCCCTTCGATCTTGGCGTGCCGGCCGTCGCCGCCGAAGAAGTTGTCCACCAGCTTGAACACCAGTTTGGCGTCGAGGATGAACAGCGCGGTGCCGCGCAGGGGTTTGATCTTGACCAGGTTGAGACTGGTCGGCACGTACAGCGAGTGCACGTATTCGCCGAACTTCATCACCTGCACGCCGCCGACCGCCACGTCCGCCGAGCGACGCAGCATGTTGAACATGCTGATGCGGGTATAGCGGGCGAAACGCTCGTTGATCATTTCCAGGGTCGGCATGCGTCCACGGACGATGCGATCCTGGCTGGTCAGGTCATAGCTTTTGACGGTGCCGGGTTCGGCAGCGTTTTCGGTCTGTACCAGACCATCGTCGACGCCATGCAACAGCGCGTCGATCTCATCCTGGGACAGCAGGTCCTGCACGGCCATGTCGTGTTCCTACTGCAGTACGAAATTAGTGAAAAGCAACTGTTCGATCACCACTTTGCCGAGCTCTTTCTGCGCCACTTCCTGGACGCTGGCGGTGGCTTTCTGCCGCAGCATTTCCTGGCCGACCGGCGACGCGAGAGTCGCGAAGTCCTGCCCGGAAAACAGCATCACCAGGTTATTGCGGATCACCGGCATGTGGACCTTGAGCGCCTCCAGATCCGCCTGGTTACGCGCGAGCATGGTGATGCTTACTTGCATGTAGCGCTGGCGACCGTTCTGGTTGAAGTTGGCCACGAAAGCCGGCGCCATCGCCTCGAAAATCGCGGGCTGTTTGCCGACGGGAGCGATTTGCGCCTCGGCGGCGGCAGGCTTGCTCTGAGCGCTGTGCATGAAGTACCAGGTCGCCCCCACGGACACACCGATCGCCAGCAGCAGGGCCACCACGATCACGATAATCAGCTTGAGTTTGCCTTTGGTTGCGGGGTCTTTTACTGCTGCGTCGCTCTTCGCCATGCCAATAATCCGTCACTAATCGGGTTTTCACAGTCGCACGGCAAGGCAAGAGCAAGTGTTATGCCATGTAGGAGCGAGCCTGCTCGCGAAGAATTCAAGAGCGCCGCGTTTAGCCAGTAAACACGCGTTATCGTTAACGATCATCGCGAGCAAGTTCGCTCCCACAGGGTCAGGTATTGTGTTCGTCAGGCGTAGTAATCGACCGCGCTGGAGCCGATCACGCTGATGGTATTGGCAGCCACTTCAGCGACGCCCGGGGTCATGTCGTCATCCGTTGAATCGAGGCGACCGCCGCTGGCGCTGGTCTTCCCGCTCTGGCTTTGCCGGGCCTGTTCCTGCCCTTGCTGCGAACCACGGGACTGGTCCGAAACGTTGACATCGACCTGCCCCATGCCCTGCTGCGCGAACATGTCGCGCAAGCGATGGACCTGGCCATCCAGCGCCTCACGGACACCCGGATGCGCACTCATGAACGTGACCTGGGTCTGTTGATCGGGAACCATGTTCACCCGAATGTCCAGGCGCCCGAGCTCAGCGGGCTGCAACTGGATGTCCGCGGCCTTGAGATTGGCGCTGGACAGGTACATGACCCGGTTCACCACCTCTTCGGTCCAGCCGCTCTGGTGCATGGCGATCGGCTGGTTCACCGGCAAGGCATTGGCTGTCTTCGGTGTGGCCGCCTGGGTCAGCGCGGCCAGACGGTTGGCGAAATCATCGACACGGGTGTCGCTGCTGGCGGACTTGAGATCCTTCAGGCCGTCATCGATCAAGCCGCTGAAAGCCTTGTCGTCCCCTTGGTTGGTGCTGTTCTTGTCGGCCTGAACATCCAGCAGAGTCGCCATGCCGGCGGCAAAGTTCTGCGCCGGTGTCAGCTCACCGTCAGCCTGGGCTTGCGCCTGTGTCGGAGCAGCCTTGGGCTGCGCCTGGCTGGAAGCCGAAACGTAACCGCTCTGCTCCATTGCCAGGCGCACCGCCGGCAATGCATCGAGCGGATCAGCCTGCGGATCGAAATCGCCGTCAGCAGCAGCCTGTGCCGGCGTGGCTGTTACGGTGATTGCCGCGGCAACCGGCGCGCCAACCGTTGGCGGCACAATGTTGGCCACGGCAGGTGTTGCCGGCGCCGGCGCAGTTACTACTGGCTGTACGGCTTGCTGCAACGAGGGATCAAGCGCCGGATCGAGCGGTACGGCATCGACGATCAGCGCCGGCTCGGCATCTGACGCATCATCGTCGACAGACTTGTCGTCAGCCTGCACCGGCGTGTCGGCAGGCAAGGATTTGCCGCCATCGGCAACCACCGGCTCCCCGGCGGCAGACTTGTCGTCGCCAGCGTCTTTTTCTCCGGCGACATCGGAGCTTTTTTCGCGACTCGGCTTGACCGAGGTATCCGCCGACGCATTAGGCTTGCTCTGGGCCTGATTGGCATAGACATGAGCGAAGCTTGCGGCCTTGTCCCCGGGCTCAGCGGTCTGCGCCGGAGGATTGGCGCAGGCGGCCTGAGTCTTGGCCTGCCTGGAGGCCTGAAGCAGAATATTGGGGGTAACGGGCATGAAACGGTCTCCGCTGCACGGGGCTCGTAAGTACAGTTGGAGAGTTAACTGCAAAGGTCGAGCCAGTTTCACTCGAAGGAGACCAAATGAAGCGCATGCTCAGATTTTCGCCGCGCAACGCTGTCGTTCAGCTTCGTAAAGAGGCCGGATGCCGGCGAATTCGTGGTCGATTTCGCCGACCAGCTCCTGAATGCCAGCCCATGGCGAGCTTCTGGCCTGCTGTTCAAGCCGATGGCATAGTTCGGCCAGCCTGACCGCACCCATATTGCTGCTGCTGCCCTTGAAGCTATGGGCGGTTTCAACGAGCAATGCAGTACTGTCAGCCGTTCGCAAGGCGTTCAGGCGCTCTTCGGAGTCCGCAAGAAAGATATCCAGCAAATCGGGATAGCCCTCTTCCATCACTTCCTGTAACGCACTCAGCACGCTGCGATCCACATGTTTGTCGTCCACTTGCTCACTCCTTGATCAAGAATGCGCGGATTACTGCGCAGCCTTCCAGATAAACTCCACGTTTGCACTTCGACCATCGTCGGTCCAGCGGGCATTACGCCCCAACTGGCGGATCAGACTGACTCCACGTCCCGACAGGCGGATGTCATCCACAGGTCTTTTCATCACCCTCTCGACATCGAAACCCTTGCCGCTGTCTTCGATGCGAATGGTCAGGCAACCGCCGTCCTCTGTTGGCGCCACCTGCAAATGCAACCGTACATAGCCTTCCTGAAGTTCGTCCAGCCGGGTATTGCGTTGCTGATAATAACGCGCAAAACCCGTCGCATCGCGCTTGAGGCTCGAGTCCAGCCCCAGCACGCCGTGCTCCAGCGCGTTGGAATAGAGTTCCGCCAGCACACTGTAGAGCGCACCGCTCTGGGCCCGCAGACCATGCACCTCAAGCAGCAACTGCAACAGATAGGGCAACGGATTGAAGCGCTTGAGCGTGGCGGCGCGAAACTCGAAGCTCACCGACCAGTCCAGCGGGCACGACTGGCCGCTGTCGGAGTAGACCAACGCCGGCGCAGCGACCTGCGTCGGCTCCAGCAAGCTGATTTCAACCATGCTGACATCGTCGCGCGCTTCTGCGCCAAACTGTCGCAGCGCCCGCTCGATCTCTTCGAACAGCGCATCTGGATGCCGATTGGCGGCAAACACCTGCTGCAATCGCTGCACGCCAAACAACTGGTCATTGGCGTCGCAGGTGTCGATCACCCCATCGGACAACAGGAAAACCCGATCCCCGAGCGCCATGGGAAACACCTCGGTGCGCTCATCGAAGGATTCCGGGCTCAGCACACCCAAAGGCAGATGCCGCGCCGGCAGAGGCGTTCGCTCGCCACTGGCAATGCAATGCAGATAACCGTCGGGCATTCCGCCGTTCCAAACCTCCACCGAACGACGCTGAAAACTCAAGCACAGCAACGTGGCACAGCAAAACATGTCCACCGGCAGGATGCGCTTGAGCTTGGCATTCATCTCGCGCAGGGTTTCCGCCAGGCCATAGCCCTTGGCGGTCATTCCGTAGAAGACTTCGGCCAGGGGCATGGCACCCACCGCCGCCGGCAGACCGTGGCCGGTGAAGTCGCCCAGCAGCACGTGCATGTCTCCGGCCGGGGTGAACGCGGCCAGTAACAGGTCGCCGTTGAACAGTGCATAGGGTGATTGCAGATAACGGATATTCGCTGCGGCATTCAGGCAGCCGGAGTGCGCCACCTTGTCAAAAACAGCCTTGGCCACACGCTGCTCGTTGAGCAGGTAGTCGTGGTGCCGGGCGATCTGATCACGCTGTTGCAGCACGGTGTCCTGCAAGCGCCGCAAGCGATCCATCGCCTTGATCTTGGCGGCGAGAATCACCTGGTTGTAGGGCTTCGCCAGAAAGTCGTCACCGCCGACTTCCAGGCAACGGGCCAGGGCTTCGCTTTCGGACAACGAGGTGAGGAAGATGATCGGCACCAGGGTTTCCCCGGCCAGGATCTTGATTTGCCGGGCCGCCTCAAAGCCGTCCATCACTGGCATCATCGCGTCCATCAACACCAGGTGCGGTTGTTGCTGGCGAAATGCGTCGACCGCTTCGGCGCCGTTGGCCGCCGTCAGCACATCGTGCCCCTGGCGGCGCAGGATGCTCGACAACAGCAGGCGATCGGCGGCGCTGTCCTCGGCAATCAGAATGGTCAGCGGCTCCAGTGGCTGCATGGCAATCAACTGATGTCGAACAGTTTGTCGAAGTTGGAGATGGCGAGGATTTTGCGCACGTCGGTACTGCTGTTGACGACGCGCACATCGGAGTCGTCGCCACCGGCGTGATCGCGCAGCAAAAGCAGCATGCCCAGAGCCGAGCTGTCGAGGTAAGTGGCGTCTTTCAGGTCGACCACAACCGCCGATATCTCTTTATCTTCGTAAGACTGACGAAATTCCTGATGCTTGGCGAAATCGAATCGTCCTTTGACCGATATCGTCAACTTTTGCCCATCAGGGGACACTTCGGTAACGACTGACATTCAATGGCTTCCTTGTCTTTGGAGAACGTTTAGAAGGTTTAGCACCAGCTGTGGATGGGGGCAAGCCTACCTGTTTTTCGAAAGCACGCTCAATAGGGGTTCTCGCGCGGCAAGCGCTGGGACAATTCATCCAGCAATTTCTGTTCGCGCCGGTCTTCAAGCGCCCGCGCCTCATCGGCATAGCGCTGAACCAGCTTGCGCAAACCCTCGACTCGGGCAAACGCCTGCTGCCAGGTTTCCCGGGCCTTGTTCAGGTTGTTTTGATGCCAGGCCAGGCTTTGCCGCTGCTGGTCGATGGCCGTGCCCAATTGCGCGAGAAAGCCCTGATAGCCCAGCAACCATTGACCCGAGACACCACCGCTGCCGCGTACGATCCATTGTTCCTGATAGTCGAGATGGAAGGCTTCAAGGTCGGCGAGTTTACTTTGCGCCAGACGAACCTGCCCTTGAAAGTGCCCCAGGCGCTGGACCGCGGTTTTCTCGGCCTTCTCGGCCATTTCCACCACCGGTGCCAGCCTTCCCGCCCGACTCAGGGCCATGACCGCTTAACCGCCTGCCGCGGGCGCGAAGATCGAGGCGAGATACGCTTCGCTTTCGCCCAGGCTGATGCTGTCATTGAGCCCCTGACGCAGGTATTTGACCAATTGCGGTTGCAGGGAAATCGCCAGATCGGTTTCCCGGTCACCGCCGGCGACATAGGCACCGACGCTGATCAGGTCGCGGCTCTGCTGATAACGCGACCACAACTGCTTGAAATACTGCGCGCGGGCCATGTGTTCCGGTGACACCACCGCCGGCATCACCCGGCTGATGGACGCTTCGATATCGATGGCCGGGTAATGCCCCTCTTCGGCCAGGCGCCGCGACAGCACGATGTGCCCGTCGAGCACGCCCCGTGCCGAGTCAGCAATCGGATCCTGCTGGTCATCGCCTTCGGACAGCACGGTGTAGAACGCGGTGATCGAACCACCGCCTTTCTCCGCATTACCAGCCCGCTCCACCAGTTTCGGCAGCTTGGCGAATACCGACGGCGGATAGCCCTTGGTCGCCGGAGGTTCGCCGATGGCCAGGGCGATTTCCCGCTGGGCCTGGGCGAACCGGGTCAGCGAATCCATCAGCAACAGGACATTCTTGCCCTTGTCGCGAAAATACTCGGCGATTCGCGTGCAATACATGGCGGCGCGCAAACGCATCAGCGGCGCATCGTCCGCCGGGGACGCCACCACCACTGAACGCTTGAGCCCTTCTTCACCGAGGATGTGCTCGATGAACTCTTTAACTTCACGACCCCGCTCACCGATCAGCCCGACGACGATGATGTCGGCCTCGGTGAAGCGCGTCATCATTCCCAGCAACACCGATTTACCGACACCGGTACCGGCAAACAGCCCGAGCCGTTGACCGCGCCCGACCGTCAACATGCCGTTGATGCAACGGATACCCACGTCCAGCGGTTCGCTGATCGGTTCGCGCTTGAGCGGGTTGATGGTCGGGCCATCCATTGGCACCCAGTCTTCGGCCTTCATCCCGCCCTTGCCGTCCAGTGCACGGCCGGCGCCATCCAGCACCCGCCCGAGCATGCTCATGCCCATCGGCAAACGCCCGGTATCGGACAAGGGAACTACGCGGGCGCCAGGTGCGATACCGGCGACGCTGCCGACCGGCATCAGAAAGACTTTACTGCCGGAGAAGCCCATCACTTCGGCTTCAACCTGTACCGGGTGATAGCTGTCGTCGTTGATGACCATGCAGCGGCTGCCCATGGCGGCGCGCAGGCCTTCGGCTTCGAGGGTCAGACCGACCATGCGCAGCAAGCGGCCTTCAAGGATCGGCGCACCGGCAAGCGTAGTCGCCTCGGCGTAACTGCCCAGGCGCCTGGCGAAGCTGGTGCGCTCAAGGCGCATCAGGTGCATCCGTTTCTGGCGCGGCAGCAGGCTTGCTGTCGACCGGCAGTTCCAGGCTCAAGTCCGGTGCGGTCGGGTGCAAGGACTGTTCGTGCAACTGGTCGAACAGCTTGTCCATCACCTGCGCAATGCGGGTTTCGACTGTGGCGTCGATGCGGCTGTGTTCGGTCTCGACCCGGCAACCGCCGGGCAACAACGATTCGTCCTCGACGATGCGCCAGGTCTCTTCATGGCGTTCGCGCAGGGCTTTGACCTGTTCGAAATCCTGCGGATTGATGTACAACCGCACATTGCCCACGCCCAACGGCAAGAGCTTTAGAGCCTCGCGCATGACGTGTTCGATTTGCGTGGAGTCGATGGCCAGTTCGCGCTGAATTACCTGTTTGGTGATGTGCTGCACGAGGTCGACCAGGGATTTTTCGATCTGGGTGTCCTGCTCGGCGATGGGCTCGAACAGATGCGCCATCAGCTGTTCCAGCCCCGCGATCTTCGCAGAAAGTGCCACTTCGGCTTCCTGACGAACCTTGAGCGTGGTGCTGTGGAAACCTTCCTTCTCTCCCACCGCGAAACCTTCGTTGTAGGCTTCCTGGCGAATGCTTTCGAGCTCTTCAAGGGTCAGTGGCTGGACTTCCTCCAGCGGCACTTCCTCCATTTCCGGCGGTTCGGGTTCAGGCGTTGGTTCAGGCTCGGGCTCCGGCGGGTCGAAACTGGGCAACGCCCAGGACTCGAAGCCACCGACATCCCTGGCCCGGATCAGGTCAGTGGGTGCATCATCATTCTTGACCATGGCGTTAGATCATTTCCTCGCCGCCCTTGCCGCCGAGAACGATTTCTCCGGCTTCGGCCATACGGCGGGCGATGGTGAGGATTTCCTTCTGCGCGGTTTCCACGTCGCTGACGCGTACCGGGCCCTTGGCTTCCAGATCGTCGCGCAACAATTCGGCGGCACGCTTGGACATGTTCTTGAAGATCTTCTCCTTGACGCCTTCGTCCGATCCCTTGAGGGCCAGCACCAGCACGTCGGAGGACACCTCGCGGAGCAGCGCCTGGATCCCGCGGTCGTCGACATCGGCCAGGTTGTTGAAGACGAACATGAGGTCTTCGATCTGACCGGACAGGTCTTCGTCGACTTCGCGGATCGAGTCCATGAGCTGGCCTTCGATCGAGCTGTCGAGGAAGTTCATGATGTCCGCCGCACGCTTGATGCCACCCAGGGTGGTGCGCGAGGCGTTCGAGTTGCCGGAGAACTGCTTCTCGAGAATCTGGTTGAGTTCTTTCAGGGCCGCTGGCTGTACGGTGTTCAGCGAGGAGACTCGCAGGATGATGTCCAGTCGCACCTTGTGGTCGAAGTTGCCGAGCACTTCACCGGCCTGGTCCGGATCAAGGTACGCCACCACGATCGCCTGAATCTGCGGGTGTTCGTAGCGGATCACGTCGGCGACGGCGCGCGGCTCCATCCACTTCAGGCTGTCGAGGCCGCTGGTGTTGCCACCGAGCAGGATGCGGTCGATCAGGCCGTTGGCCTTGTCTTCGCCCAGGGCCTGGGTGAGCATTTTGCGCACATAGTCGTCGGAGCCGACGCCCAGGCTGGTCTGGTCGCCGACGATATCGACGAACTCGCTCATCACCTGCTCGACCTGCTCGCGGTGCACATTACCCATCTGGGCCATGGCCACGCCCACGCGCTGAACCTCTTTGGGACCCATGTGACGCAGCACCTGCGCAGCATCGGTGGAGCCCAGGGACAGCAACAGGATTGCAGCTTTGTCGACCTTGGACAGTTTGGCGGCAACGGCTCGGTTATCACTCATCTGCGTTAATCCACTCTTTCACGACCTGGGCCACACGCCCCGGGTCTTCTGCCACCAGACTCTTGATTGCGTTCAACTGAGCGTCATAGCCTTCGCTCGGGCTCGGCAGCAGAATGCTGGTTGGGCCACCGAGGCTGACACGGTCGTTGGCCAGTTCGCCATCCAGACCGCCCATGCCTCCCAGCTCGATGTCGCTACCAATACCGGCCAGCTGCTTGCCTTTGCCGCCACCGGTGATGTTGTTGAGCACCGGACGCAGCACACCGAACACCAGCACCAGAATGAACAGCACACCCAGCACTTGCTTGACGATGTCCCAGAACCACGGCTGGGAATAGAACGGAATATCGGTAATCACTTCACCGCGCTCGGCGGAGAACGGCATGTTGATCACACTGACGCTGTCACCACGGCTGGCATCGAAGCCGACCGCATCCTGAACCAGGCGAGTGAAGCGTGCCAATTCATCGGCGCTCCAAGGCGCACGGGTAGTTTCGCCATTGGCCGGGTTGATCTTGACCTGGTCATCGACCACCACCGACACCGACAGGCGATTCAATCGGCCCTGCTGCTGCTTGGTATGACTGATGGAACGGTCGAGTTCGAAGTTCTTGGTCGATTGCTGACGCTTGTCCGCAGGGTACGGTGCGAGCATCGGCTGACCGGTGGCCGGGTCCATGATTTGCTGGCCGTTGGCATCGATCAGCGGCTGACCTGGCTGCACCATGCCGGCCGACGCAGTGGCGCCACCGGTGGTTTGCGGCGCGGAGGCCGGCGACGGCGGCTGGTTGCTCAATGCACCCGGCACACCTTGCGGACCGTTGCTGGCGGTACGCTGTTCGTTGACCGACTGCTCGCTACGCAACGCCGGTTGATCCGGGTTGAATTGCTCGGAAGTCGACTCGACCGCACTGAAGTCCACATCCGCGGACACTTCGGCTTTATAGCGATCGTTGCCCAGCACCGGCTGCAGGATGTTGTGTACGCGCTGGGTGAGCATGCTTTCCATGCGACGGCTGTAGTCGAATTGCTTGCCGGCCATGGTCAGTTCGGAGTTTTCCGCCTGATCCGAGAGCAGGTTGCCCTTCTGGTCGACCACGGTGATCTGCGACTTGCTGAGCTCGGGAACGCTGGTCGCCACCAGGTTGATGATGGCCACGACCTGGCCGGGTTCGAGGGAGCGACCGGAATAGAGTTCAACCAACACCGAAGCACTCGGCTTGCGCTCGTCGCGCACGAACACCGAACTTTTCGGGATCGCCAGGTGCACGCGGGCACCCTTGACGTTGTTCAGGCTGGAAATGGTCCGGGCCAGTTCGCCTTCGAGGCCGCGACGGTAGCGGGTCGCTTCCATGAACTGGCTGGTGCCCAGCCCCTGTTCCTTGTCGAGGATTTCGAAACCGATGTTGCCGTCGCTGGGAGTGACACCAGCGGCCGCGAGCTTGAGCCGCGCACGGGAGAGGTCATCGGCCTTGACCAGCAAGGCACCGGAATTGGGTTCGACGGTGTACGGGATATCGGCGGAGGCCAGGGTTTCCATGACCTGCTTGGCGTCCATGCCGGCAAGGCTGCCGTACAGAGGCCGGTAGTCCGGCTGCTGGGACCACAACACCACGGCAAAACCAATCGCCACGCTCGCTGCCAGGCCGACCAGCAGGCCCACCTGACGCAACATGGTCATCTCGGAGAGGTTTTCCAGGAAGGACAACCCGAACAGCGGCGGCTTGCCGTCTATTAGAGTGGCCTTGGCCGGAACATTATCGGCGACTGCTTCTGCCATGACTCAATCTCGTCCTTTAAACCGGCATCTGCATGATGTCTTGGTAAGCCTGAACCAGCTTGTTGCGCACCTGGGTCAACGCCTGGAATGAAACGCTGGCCTTCTGCGAGGAAATCATCACGTCTGTGAGGTCGACGCCGCTTTTGCCGATTTCGAAGGCGCTGGCCAACTGAGTGGAAGCCTGTTGGGTGTCGTTCACTTTATTGACGGCCTGGCCGAGCATGTCGGAAAAGCTGCTGCCCGCCACTTCAGGGACGGCAGCCGACTTCGGCGCAGACATGGCATCCATTTGCATGGCGCGCATGTCCAGCATCAACCGATTGAATTCAATACCTTGGCTCATGGTTTCTCTCTTTGACGACCCGCAATTTTTTGACACTCACTCGGCGGGTAATGAGGTGTTAGCAACAAGGGTGCCAGCTCCATGGCCTTGTTTCACAAAAGCCCTTCCTTACGCCCCCCTCCTGTAGGAGCGAGCCTGCTCGCGATGGACTCAAGGCTGTCGCGCTTATCCTGCCGCCCCGCAATATCGTTCACGACCATCGCGAGCAGGCTCGCTCCTACACAGTAAAAATCAGGTCGCGAACAAAAACGCTTGCACATCCATGCCGGCATCGCGCATCTGCGCCAGCTTGTAGCGCAGGGTCCGCGGGCTGATTCCCAGGCGCTCGGCCGCCTCTTTGCGACGACCGCGCTCGGCGCGCAAGGTATCGATGATCATCTGGAATTCACGGCGACGCAGGTCATCGCCCAGCGCACCGACCGACTCGGACTCGACTTCCACGGGACGTACCGGCGCCTGCGCCAACGCAGGCAGTGGCGCGCAAGCCACCGGCCCGGCCAGGCAGAAATCCTGCGGCTGGATCAAGCCACCCTGCTGCAGAATCAGCGCACGCTGAATCGCGTTGTCCAGTTCACGAACGTTACCCGGCCATGGATAACCGATCAGGCACGCCTGAGCTTCGGGCGACAACCTGGCAGGCGAATGCTTCATTTTATTGACGTGCCTGGCCAGCAGACGCTCGGCCAGCGGCAGGATGTCGGCGGTACGCTCGCGCAACGGGCGCCAGGCCAGGGGAAACACCGACAGGCGATAATAGAGGTCCTCGCGGAAACGCCCCGCCGCCACTTCACCCGCCAGGTCGCGATTGGTGGTGGCGACCACGCGAATATCCAGCGCGATCGGTTTGCGCGCGCCAACCCTTTCGACCTCGCGCTCTTGCAGCACACGCAGTAATTTGGCCTGGAGCCCCAGAGGCATTTCGGAAATTTCATCGAGCAAAATGGTGCCGCCGTTGGCCTGCTCGAACTTGCCGGCTTGCGCGGCAATGGCGCCGGTGAAGGAACCCTTCTCGTGACCGAACAAGGTCGCTTCGAGCATGTTGTCCGGAATCGCTGCGCAGTTGATCGCGATGAACGGCTGATTGGCGCGATGAGAATGCTGATGGATATAACGCGCCAGCACTTCCTTGCCCGTGCCCGACTCGCCCGAGATCAACACAGTGGAATCACTGCGTGCGACCCGCGCCGCCAACTCGAGTAACTGCGCGCTCGCCGGCTCGAACGCTACCGGCCCTTCGCCCTCGGTCAGGCCGAGACTGCCCAGGGCATGACGCCCCACCAGATCGAGCAACGCCTTGGGCTCGAATGGCTTGACCAGGTAATCCGCCGCCCCCTGGCGCATCGCATCGACCGCGCGCTCGACCGCACCGTGAGCAGTCATCAGCAACACCGGCAACTGCGGCTGCCGCGCTCGCAGCATGCCAAGCAACTGGTGGCCGTCCATGCCCGGCATATTGACGTCACTGATCACCAGGCTGAAGGCCTCGCCGCCGACGGCAAGCAACGCCTCCTCTGCCGACCCCACCGCCTTGTAATCATGCCCCGCGAGCAGCAGCGTATCCGCCAGTGCCTCGCGCAAAGCGCGGTCGTCCTCGACCAGCAGAACCTTGATACCCATCTGCGTCACTCCGCTCCTTGAGCGCTGCTGAACAACGGCAGGATTACCTGCGCGCAGGTGCCGCGACCGAGCCGCGAACGCAGCTGCAGTTCGCCCTGATGAGCACGCGCCACTGCCTTGACCACGGTCAGGCCAAGACCCGTGCCGGTAGTCTTGGTGGTGAAAAAGGGTTCGCCCAATCGCTCCAGAACAGCGGCGTCGATACCGCTGCCACTGTCGCTGACGCACAGGCGCAGGTTATTGCCGCGGGTGTAGAGGTGAATCTTGAGGCGCAATTGACCGGCACTGGCCTGAATGGCGTTCTCGATCAGATTGAGGATCGCGCCGACCAGAGTGTCGCGATTGCACAGCAACTCCCCCGAGTGACTGTCGCACTGCCAGCGGATCGGCAGATCCTGTACGTGGGTCAGCGCCGCCGCTTGCAACGATTGCATCAGCTGACCGGGCGTCACGCGGTCGGTCAGCGGCAACTCGCCCCGGGCGAACACCAGCATGTCGCGCACCTGGTGCTCCAGCTCGTGCAGGCGCTCCTTGAGGCGCCCGGCAAAGCGCTGCTGAGTAGCGACCGGCAACTCTTGCTCGGTCAAATGACTGGCATACAGCAACGCGGCGGACAACGGCGTGCGTATCTGATGAGCCAATGAAGCGACCATGCGCCCCAATGACGACAGACGCTCATGACGGGCCAGTTGATCCTGCAGATGGCGGGTTTCAGTCAGGTCATTGAGCAGCACCAACTGGCCGGGCTCGGCGTCCAGCGAGCGCGTGGCGATCGACAGACGCCGACCATCCTTGAGGGAGACTTCGTGACCATCGTCTTCTCGCGGCGCAAAACAGCGGGCAATGACGTGGCGCCACAATTCACCTTCCAGCGGCAGACCCAGCAACTCGAACGCCGCCGGATTGGCTTCGCGCACGATGCCCTGGGCGTCAATGACGATGACCCCGCCGGGTAACAGATCAAGGAGATTTTGCAGGCGGTTGGCCAGGCGTTCCTTTTCCGCCAGCTCCTGCATGCGCTGGGCGCTGACCACCGCCAGTTCACCCTTGAGCTCGGTTACCCGGGCTTCAAGCATGCTGTAGGAATCGGTCAACTGAGTGGACATCTGATTGAACAGTGCGAATGCCTGCTCAAGACCCAGCCGACTCGCCTGCTCTACGGACGACGGTTGCCGCGAAGCATCAGGGACAGGAGACATCTGGGCGGCTTGGGGCATTGTGCTCTCTCGCTTGGCTGACCGTCAGTTAAACGGAACGTTGCGAGGGACTTAGCAATACCCGTGCCTAAAAAAAACTTCCTATAAATGAATGACTTGAAAAACAGGCGTCAATCATCCGCCTGTTCGTCTCCATCACGCCGGCTCATGCCGTACTTGCGCATCTTTTCCACCAGCGTGGTACGACGGATACGCAACCGCTCGGCCGCGCGCGCCACAATGCCGTTGGCATCATCCAGCGCCTGCTGAATCAAGCCTTGCTCCAGACCACCGAGGTAGTCCTTCAGGTCCAGGCCTTCCGGAGGCAACATGGCGCTGGCCGTGAAGTCCGGCGTATGACCGTTGATGGCCACACGCTCTTCCAGATCACTGCGCAGGCTGTCGACCATCTGCTCGTCTTCATCGTCGACGTAGCGAAATTTCTTCGGCAACTCGACCACGCCGATCACGCCGTAGGGATGCATGATCGCCATGCGCTCCACCAGGTTGGCCAGTTCGCGGACGTTGCCCGGCCAGCCATGCCGGCACAGCGACATGATCGCCGCCGAGTTGAACCGGATCGACCCGCGCTTCTCGTGCTCCATGCGCGAGATCAGTTCGTTCATCAGCAGCGGAATGTCTTCGACGCGCTCACGCAGCGGCGCCATCTCGATCGGGAACACATTCAGGCGGTAGTACAAATCTTCGCGGAAGGTGCCGATCTCGATCATGCTTTCGAGATTCTTGTGGGTCGCCGCAATGATGCGCACGTCGACGCTTTGAGTCTTGTTGCTGCCCACGCGCTCGAAGGTGCGCTCCTGCAATACACGCAGCAACTTGACCTGCATCGGCAGCGGCATGTCGCCGATTTCATCGAGGAACAGGGTGCCGCCGTTGGCCAGCTCGAATCGACCGGCGCGGCTGGTGWTCGCCCCGGTGAAGGCACCCTTTTCATGACCGAACAGCTCGCTTTCCAGCAACTCGGCCGGAATCGCCCCGCAGTTGACCGGCACGAACGGCGCTTCGCGGCGCTTGGAATGGTAATGCAGGTTGCGTGCAACCACTTCCTTGCCCGTTCCGGACTCACCGAGGATCAGCACGCTGGCATCGGTATCGGCGACTTGCTGCATCATCTGGCGGACGTGTTGAATCGCCCGGCTGGTGCCGACAAGACTGCGGAAAAGATTGGGTTCGCGATGACGACCGCGCTCGCGGGCCTGATCGTACATCTCGCGATAGACCTGGGCACGGTGCAGCGAATCGAGCAATTTGCTGTAGCTGGGCGGCATTTCCAGGGTTGAAAGCACTCGACGACGCTGGTCTTCCGGCAGGTCAATGGAAGAATTATCGCCCATTAACAAAACCGGAAGGAACTCATCCCAGGTCGAGAGTGTCTTTAACAAGCCCAGAAGCGCACCAGGAGCATTGACCGTCCCGATAAGGACACAGATTACTTCACGACTTGACGACAAAGAGCCGACAGCCTGCTGCCAGTCATGGCTTGCGCAGGGTAAATTTTCTTCACCGAGAAAATTCAAAATCACCGCCAGGTCGCGGCGGCGGACGCTATCGTCATCAATCAGCAGAATTTTGGTTTCACGCCACATGCAATAGCAACTTCCCTAGTCAACTCAATGCCCAAAATGCTGGGGCAAGCTAGACGCTTGCAGACACGTTATGCCTGAAGACGACTGAAATCTGGAACCAGCCACTAGTTAAGTCAAAAAACCGTGCACAGTCAAATTTATGGCGCACATATCTGGATTAACTTGGGGTTAATTATCCAAACAGATGGTAAACCTTTGCTGCGTTCCGCGCTTGCTGGATCTGAGACATTTCATCGACTATCGCCTGCCTCTCCCCCATCGCCACCTCAAGTAGCTGCTTGTAGACATACAGCAACTCCTCAAGATTGCTACGCAGAACTTCTTCGTCCAGCGAAGCCTCGCTCAAGACGTCTTCCATGCAGGAACGGCAATCCAGGTCCAATTGACCGATAGCCTCCCAGTTGCGCTCGGCCAGAGCACCGACCAGCGCTTCTCGAGTTTGTTCTATTCGCTGCAATACAAGACTCATGGCGATCTCCCTAGAACTGCGGACCTGGCGCAGCAATGCCGTCCCAGCCTTCTTTCACCGTGCGCAGCAACCCCGCGACTTCATCGAGAGTCTTCGGATCGCTGCTGATGTTCGCCTCGGCCAGACGCTTCATCATGTAGATGTAAAGACTGTCGAGTTCGCCCACGGCTTCGGCGCAATTTTCAAGATCCAGGCCTTCACGCAAGCCACCGATGATGCCGATCGCCTTGCTGATCGACACACACTTGCCGGGAATGTCCTTGCGCTCCAGCGCGCCTTTGGCCTGAGCGATCCGGTCCAGGCCACCTTCCATGAGCATCTGCACCAAACGATGCGGACTCGCTTCGGACGTCTGGGCGTGCGCCCCCACTTTCTGATACTGCCGAAGGGCTAACATTGGATTCATGTTCTACCTCACTACCACAATGACTCGTATAGCCAGTGTATCGTCCGCGCACCGGGAAACTTTAGATCAAAAGACAAAAACCCGGCACACGCGAAAATGCGTAGCCGGGTTTTGTCGACAGCTTAAAACTAGCTGTTGGACTTCTGGGCGTTCAAGGAAGTGAAGAACGAGGTGATGTTCGTCGCCGTCGCCTTCATTTGCCCGACCAAAAGGTCCATTGCGTTGTATTTGGCGGTCAACGTCTTGGTCATGTTGGCGACTCGCAAGTCCAACGCAGTCTGCTGATTTGAAAGGTTCTTGCTCACGCTCTGCAGGTTGGTATTGCGCTGATCAAGCAACCCGCCCGTCTGCACATAAGGTTTGATTGCAGTGCCCATGCGCGCCAGCAGGCCGTTGGTAGCATTGCTACCGTTGAACAACTGCTGCACCTGGCCGCTCATGCCGTTGATGGCCATCGTCTTATTGAACGCCGTTGTATCGAACGCCAGGTTGCCGGTTTTCTCGTTAGTCAGCACGCCGATCTGCGACAGCACGGCCAATGGACCGCCCGCCCCGGGAGCCGTCAGCACACCGCGGATATCGGAAATCAGTGTGCGCGACATCGAGTCGCCGGTAAACGCCGCCTGAACCGTCAGGTTGCCATCGGCATCCGCGGTCGCCTTGGACAGGGAATTGATGGTGTTCATCAGGGTGTTGTAGGAATCGACGAACGACTGGATCGATGTTTGCAAACCCGTGGTGTTGGTCGCGACGGTGACGGTCGCCGCAGCCGGCGGCGTACCCGGACTCACCGACGCCAGGTTCAGGGTCAGGCCGCTGACTGCGCCGGTTACCGTATTGCTCTTGCTGGTCACTGCCAGGCCATCGATGGTCAGCGATGCATCCACCGCAACCCCGTTGACAGCCCCTGAACTTGAAGCCGAAGGGTTGGCGCCCATCGCTTGGGTACCGTCGATATCAAGGCCGGCGATACCGCTGACCGTCAGGTCGGAACCCGCGCCGGTCTTGCTGGAGCTGATCACCAGTCGCGACGCACCACTGCTGTCGGTCACGATGTTGGCAGAAATACCATTACTCGCCTGCGCGGAGTTGATGGCATCCCGGGTGCTCTGCAGGGTCGCATTGGCTGGAATCGTGACATCGTAATCAGTGCCATTCTGACTGATTTTCAAAGTACCACTCGGAATGGCACTGGCCGCACCGCCGGCGAAAGAAGCACTGGCGACTTTCGAGCTGGTGGCCAGGTTATTCACAACAACGCTGTAGGTACCGGCAACGGCGGTATTGTCGGAAGTCGCACCCAGAATCGACGGGGTACCCGAAGTGGCGGTATAGCCCGCAAACACAGGATTGGTCTTGCTACCGAGATTGGTCAGCGCCGTCTGAAAGGCCGTCAGTGCGCTTTTCAGGGAACCGACACCGGAAATCTTCAGCGTGTTGGTTTTGGTCTGAGTATCGATCTGCGTCTGTTTCGCCGATTTGTCGGCGTTGACTAGCGCAGTGACGATCGCACCGATATCCAGGCCAGAGCCTAAGCCCGTACCCGGTAAAATTGGACTTGCCATTTTGCGTCTCCCTTCAGGTTGCTGCCACTCTTTTGGCCAATACCTGCGCCCAAGAACGTACAAACACTATTCATGCCAGCTATCAGACTTTGGCGTCGAACAATACATGGCTCGCATTGCTCAGGCTTTCTGCCAGCTTGAGGGCTTCTGCGGAGGGGATCTGTCGCACGACTTCACCCGTTTCGCTTGCAATCACTTTGACGACGACCTTTCCGGATTGCTCGTCTATCGAGAACTCCAGATTGCGCTTGATCGACTGTACGAACTTTTCGATCTGCTGCACCGCCTGCTTCAGGTGGACGTCATCCGCCTCCGGTTTCTTATCCGCCGCCGGCGTCACGCTCGCGGCTTCAGGCTTTTCCGGCGCTTTATCCGAGACAGCGCTCGCTGGCTGGGGAGCCGGATAAGACACGCCAAGCTTTACGCTCATCTCCATGTCCAACACCTCTTAACGTAAAAAGCGAGAGAGCGTGACCAGCACACTCCCCCGCTTAAACTCATTCCGAAATTACTGAAGCAGTTTCAGTACAGCGGAAGGCAGTTGGTTGGCTTGAGCCAGAACCGAGGTAGAAGCCTGTYGCAGGGTTTGCTGCTTGGTCAGGTTCGCGGTTTCTGCGGCGAAGTCGGTGTCTTGTACACGGCCTTGTGCAGCAGTGGTGTTTTCCACGATGTTCTGCAGGTTGGAGATGGTGCTGGTCAGACGGTTCTGCGAAGCACCCAGGTTTGCGCGGGTGGCGTTGATCGATGCCAGAGCAGCGTCGATCGCGGTGATTGCGTTGTCGATGTTGGCAGACAGGGTAGCGGAAGTCGCACCGGTCAGAACAACAGTACCGCTGCCTACGGACAGGGATACGGCGTCGAACTTGGAGCTCAGTACCAGGTCGATGCGGTTGGCCGAACCAGTGTTGGCGCCAACTTGCAGCTGCATGGTGCCAGCCGAACCGTCCAGCAGGTTTTTGCCGTTCAGGTTGGTAGAGGCAGAGATACGGGTGATTTCGTCAGACATCTGAGCGAATTCGGAGTTGGTAGCGGTCTGGTCAGCAGTGCTGTTGGTACCGTTACGTGCTTTAACAGCCAGTTCACGCATACGCTGCAGAATGTCGGTCGAAGCTTGCAGCGCGCCTTCAGCGGTCTGGGCAACGGAGATACCGTCGTTGGCGTTCTGCACTGCCTGGTTGCCACCACGAATCTGTGCGGCCATGCGAGTTGCGATCTGCAGGCCAGCGGCGTCGTCTTTCGCGCTGTTGATTTTCAGGCCGGAAGACAGGCGAGCCATCGAAGTCGACAGAGCGTCGGTAGCACGGTTCAGGTTCTTCTGAACGTTCAACGACGTGGTGTTGGTGTTTACTGTTAAAGCCATGACGAATTCCTCGTTGGTTGGGTACTGCGGCTTCCGGCCCTGGCAACCGCCGGGTATGGCCTAGAGAACCTTCGTAATAGTTATCGTCGGGTTGGCAGGTTGCTTGAGGGCTTTTTTTAAAAAAAATGCCATCACCCTGCCACCCCCGAGAAAACAAGGGCTTAGCGCCCCTCAACCACGAAAAAATGACGCCATAAAACTGTCCAGCCCACAAACGCCCGTGCCAAAGCTGTTGCTGCCCCTCAGTCCGGCAGGTTTTCGAGCAGCTCGATCAACTCATATTCCATGAAGTCGGCGAGCCCCAGCCAATCCTGGCGCTCCTGACAGGCCAGCATTTGCCTGAGCATCAAAGCCCAGGCCTGCTGAACCTCCTGGGGCGTCTGCGCAAACAGTCGCTGCGCCTCATCGAACAGATCAACCATGTTCAATGCCGCTTCGACATCACGCCCCAGGCGAAAAAGCCCTGCGCACTGCCGGTACTCATCGATGCCTTTCACTGGCGGCTTCATTGCACGAAATCCTGATTGAACCGCGTACCGGCAATCATTGCCCCAGCCCGGCTGCTATTGAAAAAAAGCACCTCTGGATGCCTGGCAATGTAACGTTCGAGCTCGCACAGGTAACTGCGGAAATTCAATTGCGTCTTGACCTTCTGACCATGACCATCGTGCACCCAGTGCCTGGCCTGGTTCACCGGCGGCCCCAGGTCACCATCGTTCCAACCGGTATGGGTCCTGTTCATCGGAAAGGAAAAATCCGCACCGAAAAGCGTGATGCGCTGCGCGCCCATTTTCACCGCCAGATCGACCGCAGGATGGATCACGCTGCCGCTGACGTAGAGCTGCGCACGCGGGTGTTGCTCACGCAATTCGGCGTAGATCGGGCTGGCGGAGTAACCGCCATAACGTTTGCCTTTCCAGGCTTTCAGCATGTGTGGATCGCTCAAAGGCAAATACACCAGCGGAATGCCTTCGGAGCCCTCGCCCGGCAAGTGCAGCACGCTGATGCGCTGATCGATGCTCACGACCAGGTCAGGTTTGATTCCGTGCTCGCGAAGGGGCCGGTAAGCGGTATCCACGCTGATGAACAGCGGTCGCGGCGTTTGATTGCGCACCGCTGCCAAACGCTCGAAATTTCCTTCAAGGCTGGGCCCTGTGGCGATCACATAGATTTCACGCCCGGAACACGTGCCAAACAGCTGTGCCACATCATCATCGGCGAGCAGCACTTCAAGGGTGTCCTGCAAGCGCTGCTGAATGACGGGAGACTGCGGGTCGAACTCACGATTGTTGAAACTCAGGTGCACTTCGCTGACCAGCCGATCACGAATCTTCGCACTAAAGTCATCCGCCAGCAGCATCTCGGCAGGCAATGCAAAGAACGGTGTGCAGATGTCCGACAGATCGCCGGCATACAGCAATTGCACACGCGGATCGCCCAGCCACTGGCGCTGATCGATCAGCTGCAACACCAGCGCGAAAAGCGCGCCGTTGAGAATATGGACATAGAGCTTTTCAAGCCCGGCGCGCTCCAGCAAAACCGAAGGCAAATCGCCGAAGCCGGTGCCGTAAACGTGCAGCTGTGCCTTGTCGAGCGGGAGGCTGGCGGCCTGCAAACGGGCCTCGCTCAGGCGATCATGGCGGCTGGTGAGCTGGATGCCACCCACACACAACGTCGAGTCCCGCCCTTCGATCAGGTCGACATCGACGGCCAGGCGATCTTCCGTTTCCAATCGCGCATACAGCGACGGCCAGCGCCGCTGGATAACCTGAGCATTGTCTTCAAAGCATTCGCTCATGCTACCTCGCATTCCTTACAAGCAAAAAAGCGCTCAAGGTTAACCCTTGAGCGCTTTTTTGTACCGGCCTTTTTATTAAAAAACTTTCACTCAAGGGCGATAGATGATCGCCGAACCCCATGACAGCCCCACACCGAAACCGCTGAGCGCAACGCGCTTCCATTCGGAATCGAGGATATGCTTTTCCAGCAGCAATGGAATGCTCGACGACACCGTGTTACCGGTCTCGACCATGTCCTTGATGAACTTCTGCGGGCATTCTTCGAAACGCCGCGCGACCGCATCGACAATCGCCGCGCTGCCCTGGTGAATGCAGAACGCGTCGATGTCGTCGGCGCTCAGTTGCGACTCGCCGAGCAACTCATGCAAATGTGCCGGCACCTTGAGCAGTGCGAAGTTGAATACCTGGCGGCCATTCATGAAGAACACGCCGTCGCTGACTTTCAAATGTGGCGCGCCGGAACCGTCGGTGCCGAACTTGGCCTTGCCCAGTGCCCAGGTCGGGTTTTCACCCATCCAGGTCGCGGTGGCCGCATCGCCGAACAACATGGTGGTGTTACGATCTTCCGGGTCGACGATCTTCGAATACGGGTCGGCGGTGATCAGCAGGCCGTTCTTCAGGCCTGCGGCCTCCATGAAGCCCTTGATCGCATAGATGCCGTAGACGTAACCGGAACAGCCCAGGGAAATATCGAACGCGGCGACGTTGGTCGGCAGGCCGAGTTTGTCCTGCACGATGGCCGCGGTATGCGGCAGGCCTTCTTCGTCACCGTTCTGGGTGACGATAATCAACGCATCGATGGATTCACGTTTCAGATCAGGGTTGCCGGCAAACAGCGCATTGGCCGCTTCAACGCACAGATCCGATGTTTCCTGATCAACGCCCTTGCGCGGCAGGAAAGCCGAACCGATCTTGCCCAGGATGAATTCTTCATCCTTCTCGAATTTTGCACCTTGTGCGTAATTGTCCACGCCGGCTACAGGAACGTAGCTCGCAATGCTTTTTATGCCAATCATTACGGCTTCCCAATAATAAACAGCCCAATACCACCACCCGCAGGAATCGAGGGGCGCCGACAAACCTGGATTTCTGTCACCCCAAGGCGACGGCCGGGAAGCATAAAGGACTATCACTGAACCCGATAAAGGGTCAGGCGCCATCTTCCCGGTCAATACAATACAGTGAAGATGCCCGTTATGACTCGCAGGTCACGCTATTTTGCCGAATCAGCCCGGCAATGGGTCATTCGACCAACGACCAGTCCAGTGGTGTTCCACGCTTGATAGCCTGACGGGCACGGCGTTCCAGGAGGCTTTGCGCATGTTTGGGCGCCAGCCCGAGACCCGGACGGATGGCTCGCAGATTTTTCCCGTCGAAGGGCTCACCGGCCTCCATGTCCCGGGTGACATATAACGATCGACGGTACACCAGGGATTGGCGCTCCGCCTCGGTGACGCCGTAATGCACGTGCCCCATGGCTTGCCAGGCGCGTTCGGTTTCGATCACCAGGCTGGCCAGCTCCGAGGGCTCCAGAGAGAAACTGGCGTCGACGCCACCGGCCGCACGCTCGAGGGTGAAATGCTTTTCCACCACCGTTGCGCCCAGTGCCACCGCCGCCACGGACACACCGACGCCCATGGAGTGATCGGACAGCCCCACCTGGCAATCGAACAATTCCCGCAAATGCGGGATCGTGCGCACATTGCTGTTCGCGGGAGATGCCGGATAGGTACTGGTGCATTTGAGCAGCACCAGATCCTTGCACCCAGCCTCGCGGGCGGCGCGCACGGTTTCATCGAGCTCGGCGATGCTGGCCATGCCGGTGGAAATGATCAGCGGCTTGCCCGTCGCGGCCACCCGGCGAATCAACGGCAAATCGGTGTTTTCGAAACTGGCGATCTTGTAGGCCGGCACCTCGAGGCTTTCGAGAAAGTCCACGGCGCTCTTATCGAATGGCGTGGAGAACGCCAGCAGGCCCAGTTCTTTGGCGCGAGCGAAAATCGGCGCATGCCATTCCCAGGGCGTGTGGGCCTTCTCGTACAACGCGTACAACGAAGTACCGGCCCACAGGCTGTTCGGGTCCTTGATGAAAAACTCGCCTTCAGCCAGGTCCAGGGTCATGGTGTCGGCGGTGTAGGTCTGCAGCTTCAATGCATGGGCACCGGCCCTGGCCGCGGCCTCGACGATTTGCAGCGCCACGTCCAGGGACTGGTTATGATTGCCGCTCATCTCGGCAATGATGAAAGGTGGCGCATCGGCACCGATCAGGCGATCGCCAATCTTGAAGCTAGTCATCTGCGTGATCCTTCAATACGCGCGTGAACGCGCAGGCACTCTGGGTAAAACCGGCTTCGCGAAAGACGTTCAGCGACGGCTGGTTAGCGGGCAACACCTGGGCGGTGAGCGACTGAAGTTCCGGCCAGAGGGCCTTCACAAAGGTTTCCCCACGGGCCAGCAGCGCCCTGCCCCAGCCCAGGCCGAACCGGCCTTCGAACAGATAAATCGACACCTCGGCGCTAAAGCCACGCAGGTCATAACGCAGCACACCGACCGGACCGTCATCGGCCTCGGCAATCAACAGCAGTCGCCAGGGATTGTTCAGGCTCGCGGCCAGCCAGTTTTGGTGCGCAGGCCATTCGATCACGCCGGTCTCCAGCGACCAGCGGCGCACGGCCTCGGTGTTGCGCCCGTCGAACAACAACTGCGCATCACCCAGGGTCGCCGGGCGCATCCTCAGCACCGCACCGGCCAGCGCAACCGCTACCCGCTGCGCCCCACGCCCATCGACAAGTTGTCGCGACTGCTGTGCCAGGCTCTGGCGCAAACCCTGATTACCCGCGACAAAGCCAATGGCCAGGCGCAACTGCTCGACACTGACCTGCTCGCGGGCGCCCATGAACACATGGGCGCCCGCGGCCGCCATCACCTCGCCGTTGGCCTGCTGGTTGTTCGATACGGCAATGCAGATCGTCGGCAGCCCCATGGCCGCCCGCTCCCAACTGGTGCCGCCACCCGCGCCGACAAACAGGTCAGCTTCGGTCATCAATCGATAAAAGTCGCTGACAAAACTGTGCAGGCGCCAATGCGGGCGACTGGCCGCCAACGCCTGCATCTGCGCCCAGGCCGGATTATCCGCACCGGCGACAAAATCGACTTCCAGCTCGGCAAAATCCGCCAGCGCCAGCATTGCATGATGGGTTTGCATGGCCGCGTCGAACCCACCGAAGTTCACCAGAACACGCCGGGCCTGTGGTTTGATGTCGATGGCCGGGCAACAGAACTCGTCGCGCAACATGGCAAACCGGGGACCGAACAATGTCCGGCAGCCCGGCGTCAGCAGCGAGGTATAAGCCTCTGGCGTACCCGAGAGATTCTGGTTCAGCAACAAGTCGGCGCTGTAGGTCCGCGTGGCGAGGTCATCCACTACCGCGATCCGTGGCGCCCAGCGCCGCGCGGCCGTCTGCCAGTGATGATCGAGGCCGTAGTGGTCGACAATGATCCAGTCAAACGCCGGCTGGTGCTCCAGCAACGGCTCGAGCGCGGCGACGTCCGCCTGCCATGGCAGCATGGATTCGATGGCTTGCTGCGGGTCTTCATCGCTGTAGCGCTCAGGCAGCGCGAAGGTTTCGAAACCTTCGGCCCGCAGTGCCTCCACTCGATGCCCGGGTAACAGGCGACAGGCGAAAGCCACGTGACTGCCCTGCCGGCGCAACACGCGGGCCAGGCACAGGCAACGCGCGATGTGGCCGCTGCCGATGGTCGGCGAGGCGTCAGAGCGAATCAGCACTCTCATTGCAGCTCACCTGCGGCTTTAAGCGCGGCATACAGGTACTCCGCGCGCTTCCAGTCCTGCGGTGTGTCGATGTCCTGCACCAGATGACGCGGCAGGATGACCGGCAGGCTGTACGGTGAATACAGCACCTCGCCACGCAGCCAGGCGTCGCTGCGGCCCCAGTAGAACTGCCCGGCATCCTGATAGGCGACCGACAAATCCTGGGAGCGGGTGTCACGATACTGCGGATACAGTGCCGTCAATGCGCCGCGATCATCAAGGGTCAAGGCTCGCTGAACCGGAAAACCGAAGTCGCACACCGAAAAGGCGAACGACTTGTCGGGATGCTGATCCAGCAGGCTCAGCCCTTGGGCAAGAAATCGTGTTTGCAACAACGGCGCGGTCGCGTAGATGCAGCAGGCGCGATCAAACTCGTCACCCTGTTCGCCCAATGCTTGCAGGGCATGGGCGATCACCGCTGCGGTCCCCGTGAAGTCGTCGGCCAGTGCCGCCGGGCGCATGAAGGGCACCTGAGCGCCACAGTCCCGCGCCAGTCCGGCGATTTCTTCGTCGTCGGTGCTGACCACGATCCGGGAAAACAACCCGGACTCCATCGCGACCTGAATCGAGCGGGCAATCATCGGCACACCGGCGAACGGCTTGAGGTTCTTGCGGGGTATGCGTTTGCTGCCACCGCGGGCCGGTATGATGGCGACGTTGTTCAACGGCGTTTTTCCAGGACAAACCAGGTGATGTCATCCACCGGGAATTGCCGATCGCGGTGGTAGCCAAAACCGTAATCGAGCAGTTGCAGGTCGTCGTAGCGATCGAGCATTTCACCGGCAAAATCGCGTTTGAACAACTTGCCGCTATTGCCGCGATACGGGACTTCGACCGGCGCCGGATTGTAGTACTCGGCGATCAGTATGTAGCGCTGGCTCAGCTCATACAGTTGCGCGTATGCGGCCGGCAGCAACTCCGGCGCCAGGTGAATCAGCACGCCTTTGCTCAGGGTCAGGTCGAAGGTGCGTTCGCGGGGGAAATCGAACAGCGATCCCTGCCAGATCTGTGCAATACCCAACGCCTGGGCAGCAGCACAGGCACTGGCATTGATCTCCACACCGAACAACTCGCAGCGCGGCAACAGCTGACGCAGTGCCTGCAGGTTGTTGCCGGCATTGGTGCCCAGTTCCACCAGGCTGTCGATGCGCCCGACCCGTGTCAGCGCCTTGGCAAACAGCGCCAGGTTAGCTGCCACCAGCGGCTGTCCGACATTGCGATCAACGTACTGGTTGCCGAATTCGCCCTGCCAGAAAGTTTCCTGCTCGGTCAGTTCACGCATCACACATTTCCCACCCGCCGTAATGGCTGGATTATTTCGATCAGTTGCCGCATCTGCTCGACCACATAGTCCTGTTGTTCATCACTGAGCAACGGGTACAACGGCAGGCTGATGGCTTCGGCGTAGTAACGTTCGGCCTGTGGAAAATCACCTTCGGCGAACCCGAGATCACGATAGTAAGGCTGAAAATGCACGGGAATGTAGTGCAGGTTCACACCGACCCCGGCAGCTCGCAAGCCCTCGAACACCTCACGATGGGTGAGATTGATCTGATCGAGTTGCAGGCGCACTACATACAGATGCCATGACGACTCGGCCTCAGGCTGCGCACTGGGCAGGGTCAGCGGCAAATACGCCAGCAAGCGCTCATAACGCGCCGCCAGTTCACGCCGACGCTCGATAAACTCATCGAGTTTGTTCAACTGCGACAAACCAAGGGCCGCCTGCAGGTCGGTAATGCGGTAATTGAAACCCAGCTCCACCTGTTCGTAGTACCAGGGGCCGTGACTGGGTCCGGTTATTTGTTGCGGATCACGGGTCATGCCATGGCTGCGCAAGCGTTGCAAACGCTCGGCGAGTTCCGGGCTGTTGGTCATGACCATGCCGCCCTCGGCACTGGTGATGATCTTCACCGGATGAAAGCTGAACACGGTCATTGCGGCAAACTCGCCACAACCCACCGGGCGCCCGGCGTAGGACGCACCGGCGGCATGGGCCGCATCTTCGATCACCGTTATGCCATAGCGCCTGGCCAGTGCGGCAATCCTGCGCATGTCGCAGCTCTGCCCCGAGAACGCCACGGCCACGAGCACTTTCGGCAACCGGCCTTCACGTTCGGCCCGTTCCAGCTTGACGGCCAGCGCAGCGGCATCGAGGTTCCAGGTCAGCGGGTCGATATCGACAAAATCCACCTCGGCACCGCAGTAGCGACCACAGTTTGCCGAGGCGAGAAAGGTGTTCGGTGTCGTCCACAGCCAATCGCCCGGGCCGAGCCCCGCCGCCAGGCAAGCGATGTGCAGGGCCGCCGTGGCATTGCACACCGCCACGGCAAAACCGGCCTCGCAGCGTTCGGCCATGGCTCGCTCGAAGCGCTCGATGGTCGGCCCCTGGGTCAGCCAGTCAGACTGCAACACACCGACCACGGCGTCGATGTCCGCCTGATCAAGGCTTTGCCGAGCGTAAGGAATCATGCTGGCAACCAGACACGCACCAGCGCGTCCCGGATGATCTGACGCCCGAACGAACCGGTCCGGCCTGCAATGAAAATCGAAATACCGTTGTGCATGCCTTGAATCCCTTATACCTTTTCGCCGGGCCTAGCCGAGCATCTGCGCCCAGTTCACCGAAGCACTTTCGCCCAGGGCAAAGCCCTTGCCGCTCAAGGCCAGATTGGCGTTATAGGCCTGGTCCTGGGCAAAGGCTGCCGCCCACTTGTCACGCAGCGCATCGAGGGCCTGCGGCACCTGTGGCACGGCACCCGAATGAATGACCTGTACCAGCGGTGTCCAAACGGTGAGGTAACCGGCCTGTCCGGCCCGCAGGCACAGGTCGACGTCGCTCAAGCCGTCGGCGAAGGTCACGCTATCGAGACCGTCCAGTTCGTCGAACAACGCTTTACGCACCATCAGGCACACCTTCGACACCGCCGAGTAGTTCTGCTCCAGCGCCAACCGGTGCAGGTAACCTTCGGCGTCGTGTTTTTCACCGACAAATGCTGAGCCCACACCACCGTTCATGCCGAGAATCAGCCCGGCCTGGGTGACCTTGCCGTCGCGGTCGATCAACTTGGGACCGACCACCCCGACTTCCGGACGCTGGGCGTGATTGAGCAGCGACTCGAGCCAGTTCGGGTTGACCACTTCACTGTCGGCGGCCAACAGCACCAGGTACTCGCCCTGCGCCTGCTGGCTGGCCGCGTTGTACAACGCCGCATCGCTCAGGGTCCGGTCGGCACGCAGCACGCTGACTTTCGGATGCTGGTAAGTACCCAGCCAGTCATTGACCTCGGCCGACTGATTCGGATTGAGTGCGATCAGCACTTCGTACTGGATGTAGCGGGTACGCAGCAACACAGCTTGCAGGCACTGTTGCAGCGCAGCCAGGTCGTCCCCGGCCGGCAATATGATCGACACCAGCGGGCGCTCGGTGTGGCGGTAGTCAATCTGATAAGTGCCAGGCACTGCCGACGTGATCTTGGCCTTGTAGCCACGATTGCCCAAGTGGCGCAGCAACGCCAGGCGCTCATCGGCGTTTTCTTCCAGCACCGGTGCCCGGCTGATCAGCAACGGTTCGTCCAGGTGGGCCAGCCCGTTGAGGCCGCCCTGCTCGATGATACGCAGCAGCAAGTCGAACTCCAGGGCCTTGCTGAAGTCAGGCTGGTAGCCGCCGACTTCCATGAACACTTCCCGCCGGATCAGCCAGTGACGCGCCATCAAGGCCGGCAGGCTTTGCAGCAAGTCAAGATTGAAGCCAGGGCGGAACACGTCCATCAGTGCGCCTTCGGCGGTGCGCTGGATTTCGTCGGTGGCGACGGCGCGACAGTCTGCCGCGGCGAGCAATTCCAGGCTGGCACGCAACAGACCACCGGCGGTGAACTCGTCGCCGGCTTCAGCCAGCAGCAGCCAGTCGCACGTCGACTGACGCGCGCTCTGGTTCAGTTTGTCGACGTAGTTGCTTTGGGTAACCCGGACAAAGTGCAGGGTGTTCTGCGCCGTGGTCGCCGCCGGCGCTTCACCGGTGGTGAAGACCACGATTTTGAACGCCTTGCTGTGGCCTTCGAGCAGGCTGTCGAGGCTGACCTGCAGCTTGTCGATATCGTTATCCAGGTCCAGCAGGAAAATCCCGAACTGCGGGCCACCGTCGTTGGCCGCCAGGTGTTGGGCAATCGACTCGGCCTCATGGGCATCGGGCTGACGGGGCGCAAGCCACTTGAGCAAACGACCGGAGAGCATCTTGTCGAACGTCGCACGATTACCCTCGACCGACACCGCCTCAAGACGTGCCGCCCAGTCGCGCAGAGTCTGCGCCTCTTCGTCTTCGCCCAGCAGCTCCAGCTGAGCCACCAGACGCTTGACCACCGCGCGATTGAACACGTTGCTGTCGTGGGCCTGCCACAAACGGTCGACCACACTTTCCGGCGTATCATTGTTACGCGCGAGCATCAGGTTCTGCTGACGGGTCCAGATACCCTCCAGGCCTGCCAACTGAACACGACCGGCCGGCATGGCATGCAACAGGAATTCGAACTGAGTCAACTGATCGAAAAACTGCTGATTGTAGAACGGCATTTCGACGTACTGCTTGGGGCCGAATCGGCGCACAGGGCCTTTCTCGACGCTCGTCCAGGCGGACTCGATAATCAGCTCGGTGGTCAGTGCGCGACCGGTGCGCAAGCTATCGGCCAGGGCTTCAAAGCTTTGCAGCGCGAACTGCCGGCCTTGCTCCGGGTCTTCGTTTTGAACTTGAGTCGGCAGCCCGAAGAGGAAATCGGCAAAGGCCTCGCGCTCGGCGACCGTCCTGGCATCGGTATGAGCCAGCGTGTGGAAGATCTCGGTGTTGTGGTCCGAATACCCGTAGTTCATCTCACGCACGACATACGGGATCGGCAGAATCCGCGCCTTGCCCCGCGCCAGCATGTAATACGTGTGACCGATTTCCTGCCATTGGAAGGACGTATCCTGAGGCATCACCTGATACCAGTCACGTACCAGGTCGGTGCGTTGTACGGCATAAAAAGGTGGCAGGTACTGGTGCATGTAATCGAGCACACGCTCCTCGGCGTGCTCGGACGAATAGTCTTCGCAGACCTTTTTGTCACGCCGAAAGTAGCTGACGCTGTTGGGTTGCGACAGGTACATCATGCTGTAACCGTGGCACAGGCCGTAGTCGGGATTGGCCTCCATGAACGCCACGGCTGCGCGCAGGGCGTCATGCACATGGAAGTCATCGTCGGCGGCGAACACCATGAACGGCGTGGTCACTTGCTCCACGCCAAAGGCCAGCTTGGCGCGAACGCCCCAGTAGCCAAACTGCGGGACATGCTGGTAATCCACATTTTCAAACTGCCCGGCCAGGCTTGGCTGGCCTTCGTTCGAAGAGTCCAGCACCAGAATCCTGCAAGGCAAGCCACTGTAGAAACGTACCGCCCGGCGCAAAAATGCCGGCCGCTCGTGAGACATCAGCACCACGGTCAACTGTTCGTTGAGTGCCAACCCGTGTCCAGAATTGTTCCTGCCTTGCATACCTTTCCCCACAACGGCGTATCGCCGAAAAAACCCAACGATGTCTTGTCGATTACCGCACGCGACGCAAATAGCCATCCGGCGCGACGGTGATCAGCAGCTTGCTGTGAATGGCCTGGTCGATTTCAAAGTCGCGGTTTTCTTCCAGGTAGGCCCATACCGCGGTTTTCGGGTTGTCGCCCTTGCCCCACGGGCGGTCCGGGAAGGCGTCTTCGGGCATGTCTTCCACCACGGTATCCATCACCACGCAGTAGCTGCCCACCGAGGTCATCGGCGCATAGGCCCGCAGCTCTTCGAGTACGTGCTCGTGGGTGTGGTTGGAGTCCAGAACCACCAGCACTTTCTTGCCTTCGACGCGCTGGCGAACCTGTTCGACAATCGCCGGATTGATACTCGAACCCTGGATCATCCGGATCCGCTTGCTCATCGGGTGCGCTTCGATTGCCTCACGGTTGTGCTGGCGGATATCGATGTCGACGCCCAGCACTTCGCCATGGCCGATCAGCTCCAGCATCGAGGCGTAAAACACCAGCGAGCCGCCGTGGGCGATACCGGTCTCGACGATGATGTCCGGCCGCAGCGCCCAGATGATCTCCTGCATGGCGACCATGTCCTGGGGAAACTGAATGATCGGGCGGCCCATCCAGCTGAAGTTGTAGGTGTACTTATGTTTGGCGGTGGTGCCAACCCAATCCAGCGAGGTGGCTTGCAAGGCTTTGTCCTGTTGCAGGCCTTCGATGTTCTCTTTTACTTCTTCACGAAACTGCTCATGAGGATTCATTACAGACTCTCCGGAAATTAGTCGCGGTGGTTACTTGAAAACCCGACCGTCTTGAAAGGAAGCAGGATTGGTCTTGATGGTCCTGGCGGGGCTGCCCACCACAACCGCATAGTCTGGAACGTCCCTGGTCACCACGGCGCCCGCACCGATGGTGACCCAACGACCGATGCGCAATCGCGGCAGGATCGTGGCGTTGGTGCCGATGAAGGTGCCGTCACCGATCTCGACACAACCGGCAATGCAGACACCCGGTGCCATGAACACCGAATGGCCGACCTGCCCTTCATGCCCGACGACGCTGCCGGCACTGATACTGGTGTTGTCACCCAGGCTGACTTGCGCCTGCAGGATCACGCCCTCTTGCAGATAGGTGCCGACGCCCATGGTGATCATCGTCAGATCGATGCCCGGGTGGATGAAGTTGCCCAGGGTGCCACCGGCCTCGACGATCTCGCAGGTGGTCCGGTAACGCAGCGCCGTGCTGCCGGTGATCAAATTGACAAAGCGTGTGTCGGGGCCTTTCAGCTCGGCCACCTTGTCGGTACCACCCACCACCGGCACGCCATGAAACAGCGTGCCTTGCTTGGCCGGATCGTTATCGAGAAAGGCGAACTGCACGTCCGGCTGGCTGCGTTGCAGGGTGAGGATCATCCGTACCGCTTCAGGATTGGCCGCCCCCAGCAGGTAAACCTTCATAGCCGGGTCCTTTTGAGTACCAGCGCGCGCAGCACCTCGATGACCCGGTGCTGATCGTCATCGGTCATGTCGTGGTAACTCGGCAGATTGATCGCGCGCTCCGGCAGTGCATGCGCCACGGGCGAGTCAGCCGTCAGTTCGCTGAACATCGGCAAGGACGACAGCGGCCAGAAGAACACCCGCGCATCGATATCGGCGGCCTGGAAGGCGGCGATCAACATCTCCCGCGTGATCCCCAGCTCGCGGTCAAAGACCACGGTGGGCATCCAGTAACCGTTGCGCGCATGTTCGGGCTCAGGGTTCATGGACAAGCCCGGCAACGACGCCAGCGCCTCGGCGTAGTGGGCGAAGATCGCACGCTTGCGCTCGATCAACTCGTCGATCCGCTCGACCTGTGCGCAACCGACGGCCGCTTGCAGGTTGCTCATCTTGTATTTGAAACCGAGGAAATGCGGCCAGAACTGTTTGCTGCTGCCCGCCACCCGGCCATGATTGGACAGGGTCAGTACGCGGTCATACAGGGCCTTGTCCGACGTCACGAAGATCCCGCCTTCGCCGGTGGTCATGGTCTTGGTGCCGTGAAAGGAAAACGCGCCGAACGCCCCCAGCGAACCGGCGGCCTGACCGCGCCACTGCGAGCCAATCGCCTCGGCGGCGTCTTCGATGACCGGCAGGCCAAACTCGCGACCGATGGCCAGCAACGCATCCATGTCGCAGAGATTGCCGTAGAGGTGCACCGCCAGAATCGCTTTGGTTCGTGGGGTGATCGCCTGGCGAACCTGCTGCGGGTCGAGGCACCAACTGTCGGCCAGCACGTCGACGAACACCGGCGTCGCGCCCAGATAGGTAATGGGCGCGGCCGAGGCGATCCAGTTGGTATCGGCGAGGATCACCTCATCGCCGGCACCGATGCCCAGCGCCGCCATGCCCATGTGCAGCGCACCGGTGCAACTGGACGTGGCAATCGCGTACGTCGCACCCACGTGCTCGGCAAAGGACTTTTCGAAGCGCGTCAGGTACTCGTAGCAGCGCTCTCCCCAACCATGGCGGACGGCATCGAGTACGTAGTCAGCTTCCAGCTCGCCGACACTGGGTTTGGTGTAATGAATTCGGCTCATCGAATGATCAACTCGGGAATGGCAATGACAAAACGACCGTCCCATGCACGGATGCCGGCAAAAGCCTGGGTGATCTCATCCAGCAGGTTCCACGGCAGTACCAGCACGTAGTCCGGTTTTTCGATGTCGATCCGGGCCGGCGACACGATCGGAATGCGGCTACCGGGCAGGTATTTGCCTTGCTTGTGCGGGTTGGCATCGGCCACCCAGGCCAGCAGGTCCGGCTTGACCCCCGCGTAGTTGAGTAAGGTATTGCCCTTGGCGGCGGCGCCGTAGCCGACCACACGCTTACCGTCAGCCTTGGCCTGCAACAGGAAGCGCAGCAGTTCGTGCTTGATGCGTTCGGCCGCCGGGGCGAGGGTCGCGTAGTACTCGGGGGTTTTCACCCCAGCGGCGAGTTCGGCCTGCAACTGCTGTTGCACCGCCGGCAGCACTTCACGGCGTTCGCCGTCCATGCGCTGCACGAACACCCGCAGCGAGCCGCCATGGGTCGGCAACTGGCTGACGTCGAACACTTCAAGGCCGTTGCGCGCGCAGAGGGTTTGCACGGAGGTCAACGACAGATAGGAATAGTGCTCGTGGTACAGCGTGTCGAACTGCTGGCCGGCCATTAGGGTCAGCAGTTGCGGAAACTCAAACGTTGCCACGCCGGTCGGTTTGAGCTGGGTCGCAAAACCACCGAGAAAATCGTTGATGTCCGGCACATGCGCCAGCACGTTGTTGGCAGCCATCAGGTCGGCGCCCCAGCCTTCGCTTTTCAACTGCGCGGCGGTGTCGCGACCGAAAAACAGTTCACGAATCTCCAGGCCTTTTTCCCGCGCCGCTTGCGCGGTGCTGCGGGTCGGCTCGACGCCCAGGCAAGGGATGCCGCGCCTGGCCACGTACTGCAACAGGTAACCGTCGTTGGCGGCGACTTCCACCACATGGCTGTCGGCGTTCAGGCCGAAGCGTTCGACCATCTCGGCCACATAACGCTCGGCATGGGCCAGCCAGGTGCTGGAGAACGAACTGAAATAGGCGTACTCGGCATCGAACAGGCTGTCGGCGCTGGTGTAATCCTCGGTTTGCACCAGCCAGCATTGCTGGCACACGGCAACCTTCAGCGGCACCCATTGTTCAGCCTGTTCCAGCTGGTCGACCCGCACGTAGGCATTGGACGGCGGCGAGGTGCCCAGGTCGATCAGCGGCAGGGTCAGCGCAGTGGCGCAACCACGGCAGTTCATAGACGCACTCCGGCGAAGTGTTCATCGAGCGCTGGATGACTGGCATCGCGCACCGACAGATTATTGACAGGCAATGGCCAGGCAATCGCCAGCCGTGGATCGAGCACCGACAAACCACCTTCGTGTTCCGGCGTGTAGTCGTTGCTGTGCAGGTAAAGCAGCTCGGCGTCGGCGCTCAGGGTCTGGAAGCCATGGGCGAACCCGGCCGGAATCAACAGGCTGCGGCCATCGCCGGCACGCAAGTGTTCGGCGTGCCAGTGCAGGAAGGTCTCGGAGTCGGGGCGCAAATCCACCGCGACATCCCAGACTTCACCGCGCAGGCAGGTGATCAACTTGGCTTCCGGCGCGCGGGCATTCTGGTAATGCAGGCCACGCACGCTGCCGCGTTCGCGGGTGCAGGAGTGATTGATCTGGCGGATATGAAACGCCTGGCCAAACGCACTGAGGCTGCCCTCGCAAAACAACCGGGAAAAGTGCCCGCGCTCGTCCTCGAAGCGTTTGTGCTGGACGCTGAACAACCCGTTCAACGGCAGCACCTTCAACAGAAACTCGCTCACAACGCGCCTCGGTACAGGTTGAGCTGCTGCAGGGTGACCGTGCGCATGTCGTCACCGGTCTGCCACGCCAAATGCCAATCCAGGGTCTGAGTCAGGCATTGCTGCAACGACCAGCGGGGTTTCCAGGCCAGCAATTGACGAGCGCGACTGCTGTCCAGGCGCAGCAGGCCTGCTTCATGCAGGTCACTCGGTTCGATCCGCAGACCCCGCGCTTGAGGCCAACGATTGGCGAGCAACTCGACCACTTCGCCGACGCTGCACATATCTGCCTCACTCGGGCCGAAGTTCCACGCTCCGGCGAATTCCGGACCTTGCTCATACAGCCCGGCAGCCAGTTGCAGATAACCGGCCAGCGGTTCCAGTGCGTGCTGCCACGGGCGCACTGCCAGCGGATAGCGCAAGGTCACGGGCTCGTCCGCCGACCATGCCCGCAGCACGTCGGGAATCAACCGCTCCGGGGCGAAATCGCCACCACCGAGTACGTTGCCGGCACGCGCCGTGGCCAACGCCAGACCATGCTCGGCATGCTTTTCAGGCGCAAAGAATGAGGCGGCATAGGATTGCGCGAGCAATTCGCAGCACGCCTTGCTGCTGCTGTAGGGATCGTGACCGCCCAGCGCTTCGTTTTCGCGGTACGGCCACAGCCATTCCTGATTGGCGTAGACCTTGTCAGTGGTCACCAGCACACAAGCACGCACGCCGCCGACCTGACGGATTGCTTCGAGCAGGTTGAGGGTGCCCATGACGTTGCTGGAGTACGTGCCCAACGGGTCGCGATAACCTTCGCGCACCAGCGGCTGTGCCGCCAGGTGCAGGACAATTTCCGGCCGGGTCTCGGCGATCAGTTCCAGCAAAGCGCCCAGGTCACGCAAGTCGCCGCGCTGATCATTGATGCCTTCATGCACCCGCGCCAGTTCGAACAGACTCGGCTCGGTGGACGGGTCGAGGGAAAACCCGCTGACTTCGGCACCCAGGCTTTGCAGCCACAACGTCAGCCAACTGCCCTTGAAACCGGTGTGGCCGGTGACCAGCACCCGCTTGCCGCGCCAGAATTGCGGGCTCAGTCCCATTGCTTCCATGGGGCCTCCCCGCTCTGCCACAACGCCTCGAGGTGGTTTTTGTCACGCAAGGTGTCCATCGGTTGCCAGAAACCATCGTGCTGGAACGCCATGAGCTCGTCGCGCTCGGCCAGACCATCCAGCGGCCCGGACTCCCACGAGGTCTCGTCGCCTTCGATCAGCGGCAACACCTTGGGCGAGAGGACGAAGAACCCGCCGTTGATCCAGCCACCATCACCGCGTGGCTTTTCGGTGAAACCCAGGACTTTGTCACCATCGCGATTGAGCGCGCCATACCGGCCGGGTGGTTGTACCGCGGTGACGGTCGCCAGCTTTCCGTGCTTGAGATGGAAATCCACCAATGCACCGATATTGAGGTCCGACACGCCGTCACCGTAGGTAAAGCAGAACGCCTGTTCGTCTTCGAGGTAGCGTCGGGCGCGGCGTAAACGGCCGCCGGTCATGGTCTCTTCCCCTGTGTCGATCAGCGTGACGCGCCATGGCTCGCTGTAGTTCTGGTGAACATCCATGCGGTTGTTACGCATGTCGAACGTGACGTCGGAGGTATGCAGAAAGTAGTTGGCGAAGAAGTCCTTGATCGCATAGCCCTTGTAGCCAAGGCAGATCACGAAATCGTGGATCCCGTGAGCGGAGTACTGTTTCATGATGTGCCAGAGAATTGGCTTGCCGCCGACCTCGATCATTGGCTTGGGCTTGAGGTGCGACTCCTCGCTGATCCGCGTACCCAGGCCACCCGCCAAAATAACTGCCTTCATCCCCTTCCTCTCTTGTTCGTCACAGGGCTCAGCCAAGCTGTATCAAGCTTTTTCGGGCCATCCGGGTTAAACCTGCCGCCGTTCAGGGCACGTCCGGGCTCACCGGAAGTGCTCGTTTTATGGCGATATGAGGGGGACTTGCAGGAAACGCGCCAGCTATTTCAATCCGCTACCGGGCAAAGCGCAGCGGCCACTTCGAGCCAAGTCGCAAAGTCTGGCGGCAAAAAAAAGGCAGGCGACTCAGCGTCGCCTGCCCGGTCGGGATGGTTGCGGACTGTCAGTCCGCCAGCCAGCCATTTTCCCAGTAGCGTAAATTGTCGCCGCGCAGCACGTAGTCACGCAGCACGATCTCGCGCAACTCATCACCCATGCGATAGCTGGCGTCCGGATCGGCCAGGTGCATGCGGATCGCTTGCAGCCATTCATCCGTAGAGTTGGTCTTGATCCGGGTGCACGGCAGGTAGCCGCGATAGGCCTCGGTGTCGGTGCAGATCACCGGGTAACCGCAAGCGCCATACTCCAGCAAGCGCAGGTTGCTCTTGCAGTCGTTGAAAATGTGGAACTCCAACGGCGCCAATGCCAGATCCAGGTTCAGGCTGGCCAGCTTGGCCGGGTAGACGTCCAGCCCGATCACCCCATGAAACTCATGCATGTACGGGCGCAGATCGTCCGGGCACATGCCGAAGAACACCCAGTCGACTTCATTGGCCAGTTCGCGAACCACATCGGCGATCACCGCCAGGTCACCGTGGTGACTGGTGCCGCCGCCCCAACCGACCCGGGGCTTTTTCGACGTGCGGCGCTGACTGCGCAGATCGGTCCACAAGTGCGAGGCCAACATGTTGGGCACTACGCGAATGTCGTGATGCATGTCCGACAGCGCATTACCCAGCGGTTCGGTGGAGACCACCACGCGATCGCACATGCCGATGGCGCGCCGCACCAGTTTTTCCATTTCGTCCTTGCCCGGCATATTGCGGATATGCGCATTGCGGTGCGGAACGTTGATCACGAAGTCATCGAGCTCATAAATACGTCGCGCGCTGGAGTATTTTTGCAGGCTCGGGATTTCGTTGATCGGACCTTCGGAATAGCGCCCCTGCAGGATGATCACGTCAGGCGAATGACGCTCGACTTCGATGATGGTCGGCAGGTTGTAATGAATGCGTCCGTGCGCCCTGCCGGCGGCCTCCAGCTCGATCAGCGGTTGCGTGACCCGGTAATGGCCGATGGCGGACGCATTGACCGGCAACGCGAGAATCTTCGGCAGCTGAGCCTTGGAAAACGGGCTCCAACCGGAGCGCAGGCCGGGCTCGAGACTGAAGCTCGCCCCACCCAAACCTTGCAGCGCCAGGTTGGCGTTGTAGGCCGGATCACGGGCCACTATCGGCAGCCAGCGTTTATAGAAAGCTTCCTGCTCCTGCTCGCTCCGGGCCTGGTCACCCTCTTGCGCAACCACCGCCGGCTGCGCACCCAATGCCAGTTGCGCGTGAGGCGTCCAGACCACCAGATAACCTTCCTGACCGACGCGCAAACACAGGTCCACTTCGTTGAGGGACTGCGCCAGGTCCWGTTCATCCAGGCCACCGACTGCATCAAAGACAGACTTGCGCACCATCAGGCAATCGCCGCCGACCGCACTGAAATTGTGAGCGACCTGCAAGCGGTACATGTAGCCCGCTGCGTGCAGCGTCTCACCATGGAACGGCACCCCGGCCGGCCCTTGCAACCCGAGTATCAGGCCGGCATGCAGCACGCGGCCATCGGGGTTGAACAGCTTGGCGCCTACCACGCCGACTTCCGGACGTTGCGCATGATTGAGCAGCTCGCCCAGCCATTCGCCCTGGGTGATCACCGTGTAGGGGTTGAGCATCAGAACGTAGTCGCCAGCGGCCTGCTGCGCGGCGAAATTGCGCACCGCCGCCGCATTACCCTGCAACTCGCAGCGCAGCACCCGGATCCGCTCGCTGCCCAATTGCGCCATGCCGGCGAACCAGTCAAGCGCCTCGGCGCTCTCGCTGCCGCTGTCCACCAACAGCAACTCGTATTCGCCGTAGGCCGTTTTCTCCAACAGACTCTCGACACAACGTTGCAATGCCAGGGTCTGGTCCTTGCTGACGATCACGATCGACACCAGCGGCCGATCAGCATGCCGATAGTCGACTCGATTGAGCAGCGCCGAACTGCCCTCACGAATGTCGTGGGCGACTCCCAGGCGCTGCAAGTGTGCCTCGAGCAACCGCGGATTGGTGTCCATCACTTGCGCCTGCGACAGCCATTTGGCCAGGTCGAACGCCGACTCCAGCAGCACCTCCGAAATGTGCCCGACCACGTGCGTGCCAGCACTCTCGACCATGCGCCACAACACATCGTGAGGCGCCAGTTCGCCGTACGCCGAATCGAACCCGCCCAGCGCCAGGAATTGCTCGCGCTCGAATGCCAACGCTCGCCCCACGTAGGGATAGCTGCGCATGAGGTCCAGGTTGAAATCCGGTTTGAACGCAGGCTCGGCCGACTCACCCTGATGCAGCCCACCTTCGTCGCTGTACAGGCAGGTCAGCGTGCGCGACAACGCAATCCGCTCGGCCATGACCAGCAATGCCGGCGCCACCAGGCGATCACCGGCGCGCAGCAGATAGAACCAGCCAATGCCCTCCAGTTGCGGCAACAGGGTGTTGATCTGCTGCTGCCAGTCGTCCTGCAACGGCAAGCGGAAGACTCGCTCGTCCAGCTCGGCTTCAGTGCAAGATGCCGACAGCACCAGTGTCAGTTCAGGGGCGTAATCCTGATCCGCCAGCGATTGCAGGGTAAGCTCCAGCGCCGAACGGCTGCCTTGCTCGTCGATGATGACCGGAACGATTTTGGGTCTGGATGGCCAAGCCTCCAGCGTATCCGTCAGCAACTCGCGCTGACCGTCGGTAAGCGTGCGGCACGCCAGCCACTGGGCATACAGTTGCGCAAAACTGACACTGGCGATGCCGACATGCCAATCCTGGGTGGTCTGCTTGGTGCCCAGGGTCCTGCTCAGCGGCAACTCTTCCCAAACCCGCGGTGACTCGTCCACTTTCGTCAGTGGCACATAGCGCACCCAGCCCTGGGCCGGCGCAGATTCGCCGCCACGGGCCTTGAGCATCTGCGACAGCCATTGCCGCTCGGTTTCGGCCGCGTCTTTCATCGACTGCTGGCTGCTCAGACGTTCGGGGTACAGGCGCTCGACGCCGAGCACATGATTGGACACCGCCAGATTGCCGCGCCGCATCAGGCAGACGTACAAGGCAAAGTCGAGGGTCGCGACGAAGCAATGGCCGGGCTGCGTCAGTGCCGGGAACAGCTCGAGCACGTCAGCCCGCCGGAACATCGCGTTGCTGAAGCCGCCGAGGATGTTGACCGGGAAGTTTTCGAAGATCGCCAGCAGGTCCTCGCCCTTGAACACTCCGCCCACCGGGGACAGCGGAGTGTTTTCGAGGCGCGACGGCAGTGGCATGTCGTCGGCATCCCAGAGCAGGCGCTGGGCCACGACCAGATTGACGTCGGCACAATCGATCAGCACCTGGGCCTGACGCTCGATGCAGGCCGAGAACAACTGATCGTCATCACACAGAATCTTGATGTACTCGCCTTGCGCCACTTCCAGGCAGGCTTGCAGGTTACCCACCAGCCCCAGGGTGCGCGGGTTACGCACATAGCGCACGGTCGCGCCCTGCTCAACCACCGAAGCCACGAAGTCTTCGATCTCGTGACCGCGACTGTCATCGCAAACGATGATCTCCAGATTGCCGTAGCTCTGGTTCACAGCCGTGTGCAAGGCACGACTGAAAAAGCGAGGATTGAAGGCGGGAATGACCAGGCTGACAAGCGGAAGTGAATTCACGGCGGGCTCACAGGCGGCGCGAGCCCGCCCTGAAAAGCGAGCCCTTTGTTACCGCAAAAAAGACGATAAATACTGAAGGGGCAAGGCTATCGGGCACCTGCGCGCCCGACCACCGTCAGATCTTGTTGAACAGGCCCAGCTGGGAAATCTTGCTGAATGCCAGCTGCGCCGCCTGCAACATGGTCTGCTGCAAGGTCAGGCGAGTCATGACTTCGGCCGGGTCCGAATCGCGAATCGACGACTGGCTCGCTTTGTTCGCCAGGGTCAGGCTCTCGTTGGTCGCAGCCTGGTTATCCAGCGCCTGACCGCGAGCACCTATCGTGGTGATGGCCGAGCCGATCTGGTTGGCCGCACTGTCGATGTTGCCCATTCCCGACTCCATGGTGCCCAGAAATTTCTGCTTGGCCACCGGGTCGCCATCGATTGGCGTGTTCAGCGCGGCGATCATCTGGCCCAGAGTGTCGAGCACGTTCTGGGTCTGATGGTTGTTGGACTGAATCACGAACTGGTCGCCGGACGCCGGGGCGCCACCGCCCAGGGCAAACGTCACACCCGCAGCAGTGGCGTTGCCGCCGGCTACGGTGCCCGACGACACCGGCTTGCTGTCGGCAGTGATCGGCGCGGCATACAGGTCGAAATTGGTGGCGCTGGTGAACTTGAGGATCGCCCCGCCCGACGGGAAGGCGTTGGTGTAATCCGTCGGGTTGGTCACGCTGGAACCGGTGATGACCGCGGTCGACGGGTTACCGGCGCTGCGCGAGGTGTTGAAGGTGTCCGACGTGGAAGACAGATTGAAGCTGTGACCGGCGATCACCGCATCCGGGTTGGTATCACCGGGTTTGAGGTTGATGTTCAGCTTCAGGTCGACGCCACGGAAACTGACCGTCTGGTTGGCACCGTTGGAGTTGCTGATCAGGCCGTTCTGACTGGCTTCGGCAGTCACGTCGTTGCCCAGCGAGTCGGTGATCTTCAATTGGGTGCTGCTGAGGAAACTGACGGTGTAGGGCTGGCCGCCCGTGAACTTTGCGTTGTAGGTAGAGCTGGTGCCGACCGTGCCGTTGGACAACACCACGCGACCGTCATCCACCGCCGGCGCGGTCATGGTGGTCTGGGTGCGACTGGTGTTGATGGTCTGCTGGAACGCACTCCAGCCAGTGGTGTTGGTCCCGACCGTCATGCCATCGCCAATGCCAAGGTCGATGGTGGTCTGGTCACCGTTGTAGCTGTAGGTGCCGTCCGAGTTCTGCGAGTAAGGCGCGGTGTCGGTTTTCGAACCGGAGAACACATAGTTGCCGTTGGCATCCTTGGCGTTCATCAGGCCCAGCACTTGTTGCTGGATCTGGCCCAACTCCGACGCATAAGCCTTGCGGTCCGCGTCGGTGGCAATGCCGTTGCTGGCGGCGAGGGCCAGTTCCTTGGCGCGCTGCAAAGCAGTACCGATGGAGTCGAGCGTCGTTTCCTGCAGGCTCAACGCATTCTTGGTGGTGTCGATGTTGGTGCCGTACTGTTCAAGCATCGCGCTCTGCTGACCCAGCTCCAGCAAACGACCGGCGCCGATCGGATCATCGGCGGCGGTGTTGATGCGGGTCAGGCTGCTGGCTTCGTTGCTGGTAGCGATGGCCTTGTTGAAGTTGCGCTGGTAGTTGGCAGCGGTGATTTCGTAATACTGGGCGGTGGAAATGCGCATGAATTACGACTCCTTAAAGGCTGTTGATCAGCGTGGTGAAAATTTCCTGCGCAGCCTTGATGATCTGCGAAGACGCGGTGTAGTACTGCTGGTACTTGACCAGGTTGCCGGTTTCTTCATCCAGGTCGACCCCTGAGTTCGAATCCCGCGCCCCTTTGGCGTTGTCCAGGATCGCCGTGGTAGCGTCGCTGTCGGACTTGCCCTGGGCAGCCTTGGCGCCGACGTTGGTCACCAGCTTGTTGTAGGCATCGGTCAGGCTGATGCCCTTGCTCGCCGTGCCGGTGTCTACGGTCTGCCTGGTTTGCAGACCGACCAGTGCCTGGGCGTTGCGGTTGTCCGAAGACGCCGCGCCGGTCAGGTTGATGGTGAAGCTTTCGCCGCTGGCAGGCGTGGCGCCGACCGTGGTTTGCACGGTGAAGGTCTTCTGCACGGCCGGGGTGACACTGGTGTCCATGACCGGCGCACCGCTGGCATCGACCATGCCCACTTTCAGGTTCAGGGTGTTGCTCTGGCCGGGAACGATGTTGCCGGTGCCGATCGAGTTGCCCTTGGCATCGACCATGTTGTAGCTCTGGCTACCGCCGCTGGCCGTCCCGAACACCAGCTTGACCGGCGTCGAGTACTTGAGCGCGGTCTGCATTTCTGCCTGGGCCGCCGGGTTGTAGATATCGATGGTGCTGGTCAGCGTCGGCTGGGTGTAGGTGCCGGTGTTGTTGGCACTGGTCACGCCGGTCAAGGGTGCTGCGGCAGCGATTTTTTTCGGGTCGCTGAGCACGGTCTGGATACTGGCCGCCGCGCCGCGGGTCGGTGTCACCTTGAACGAATCGCCGGCGCTCAACGCACCGCCATTGAGGCTCAGGCTGAAGCCGTCGATCACCGGGACCGGGGTCGTCGTGGTGCTGAACGCGCCCATGTCGGTGCCGTCAGAGCGCTTGACGGTGTAGTCGGTGGCGCTGGTGAACGTCACCTGATAGTCGCTGGTGGTCAGCTTGCCGGTGTCCTTGATGGTGACATCCAGGTTGCCGGAGCCGGCACTGTTGCCCGCCGCCGCAATGCTGCGCTGACTGACCAGGGCGGCACTGTTGATGTTGTTGAAGATCGCCGCGCCGAAATCACCGTTCTTGTCGATCCCTTGCGCCTGCTGGCTGTTGATCTGGTCGGCCACCACCAGCGCCACGCGCCCCAGCTCATTGAGCGAAGGGTCGAGCACTTCCTTGCGGTAAGTCAGCAGGCCACCGATCTCACCGCCGCTGACCACCGAGGTCACGTCGATGGTGCTGGAGCCACGGTTGAGCTGCAGCGCCATGCGCGATGGATCATCCTTGCCCGGTACGGTTTGCAGCGTATTGGTGGTGTTGCCGACCACCAGTGGCTGACCGCTGCCGATGTAGATGTCGTAGCTGTTGCCACGCTCGACCACCTGGGTACCGACCAGCTCGGACAGTTGGCGCACGGCTTCGTTGCGCGAGTCCAGCAGGTCGTTTGGCTGGTTGGTGCCGGTGGAGAGTTCGGAAATCTTCTGGTTGAGCGTGGCAATCTTGGAGGACAGCTTGTTCACCTGGTCCGCCATGTCCCCAAGATTGCCATTCAGGTTGGTGTTCTGGTCATTCAACTGCTTGGCAATCGAATTGAAGCGGCTGGACAGAGCCTGGGCACCGGTCAGCACCGACTGGCGCGACGTGTCGTCGGTGGCCGACGTCGCAACGCCCTGCATCGACGTGAAGAACTTTTGCAGCACACCGGTCAGCCCGGTATTGGTATCGGAAAGCGTGGCGTCCAGCGGTGTGGCCTGAGCGTTGTACGACGCGGCTTCACTGTTGAGCGAAGTTGCGGTACGCAGCTGCGAATCGAGGTAGGTGTTATACACGCGGCGCACATCGGCCAGCGTCGTGCCGGTGCCGATAAACACGTTGCCGTACTGAATCGAGCCTTTGGTGCTCTGCACAGACTGCTGGCGCGAGTACCCGGCGGTGTCGACGTTGGCAATGTTGTTGCCGGTCGTCACCAACGAGTTATGGCCAGCACTGAGCCCCGACATCCCGATATTGAGCAAACTCATGATTCAGACCTTATACCTTGTGCCTATAAAGGCGTGGTGGAAACGCCTGCCGCAGCGTAGTTCTGGTAACTCGTCATCTGCCTGGCTATCTGCGAAATCTTGCTTGCGTAGTCCGGGTCGGTTGCGTAACCGGCCTTCTGCAACTCGCGTACAAACTGTTCTGGGTTATCGGCCGACTTCACGACATCTTGATAGCGATTATTGGTCTGCAGCAAAGTCACAAGGTCATGGAAACTGTCCTTGTAGGAGTCGTAGGAGCGGAACTCGGCCGTCTCCTTGACCATCTGCCCGTCCCTGAATTCGCTGGTGATCGCCCGCGCCGAATTGCCCTGCCAGCTAGTGCCGGCCTTGATGCCGAACAGGTTGTGGCTGCTGCTGCCATCCTGCTGGCGCATGACCGACTTGCCCCAACCGGTTTCCAGGGCCGCCTGGGCCACCAGGTAACGTGGGTCGACACCGATCCGGGCCGCAGCTTCCCTGGCCATCGGCAACATGGTGTTGACGAACTGGTCGGCGGAACTGAAGGCTTTCTTCGCCGGCGCCAGAGGAATCTGCGCCATGGCGCGACCGTAGATCTGCATGCCGCCGCTGGAGGCTTGCTGCGCGCTGGCCAGCCAGTCGCCGTTGTACAACGGACCGGTACCGGTGGTGGTCGTGCGTTGCGGCAATTGGGTTGCGTTGACTGTTACTGCGGCGGTCGTCGCCGAAGGCACCAACCCGGCCAACAACCGATCTGCCAATTTCGGCGGCAGAGCCAAGCGCCGCTGATTGATCAGCGCCATGTCATTGCGATGAGCACCCTCGCCTGCTTCCTGCGACGCATGAACCGATCGCGAAGCCCACAATGGACGCTGTCCATTGACTCGCGACAGCGGCCCGTTGATTGCGACCGTGCCTGCCGCCACCGGCGTTTGCACGGCTGTCCTGGCTGCCTCTTGCCTGGCCAGCGACGCGGCGGCCGCCTCGCCCGGCGCCAATGGCTTGTTCTTCGACATCTGGCGCATCAACACGTCAGCCAGGCCGATACCACCGCCCTCGCGGGACATGGAAACGGCCAGTTGCTGGTCGTACATTTCCTGATACTGCTTGGCCGCCGGCGTGTTCAGCGGATTGTCCTGCCCCAGCGCTTCAGTGGCCGAGCGCATCGACTTGAACATCTCACCGAGGAACAGCGATTCGAACTCCTGCGCCACCTTGCGCATGTTGCCGTCGCTGTTCTTGTCGCCGACCTTGAGCTGACTCAGACGATTGAGGTCCGAATAGGAGCCCGAATCGCTGCTGCTGACCAGACCGCTCTTGCGCATATCCACGATGGCCGTCCTCAGATCACGATCAGGTCGGCTTGCAGGGCGCCTGCCTGCTTCAGCGCTTCGAGGATGGCCATCAAGTCACCCGGTGCCGCGCCGACCTGGTTCACCGCCCGCACGATCTCGTCGAGGGTGGTGCCCGGGCCGAACTTGAACATCGGCTTGGCTTCCTGCTGGGCATTGACCTTCGAACGCGGCACAACCGCTGTCGTGCCATTGGACAGAGGGCCGGGCTGGCTGACGATCGGGTCTTCGGTGATGGTCACGGTCAGGCTGCCGTGGGTCACGGCGGCCGGGGAAACCTTGACGTTCTGGCCGATCACGATGGTGCCGGTACGGGAGTTGATGATGACTTTCGCCACCGCCTGACCTGGATCGATTTCGAGGTTTTCCAGGATCGACAGATAGTCGACCCGCTGGCTCGGATCGAGCGGCGCGGTGACGCGAATCGAACCGCCGTCGATGGCCTGAGCCACGCCAGGGCCGAGCATGTTGTTGATCTTGTCGACGACGCGCTTGGCGGTGGTGAAGTCGGAACGGTTGAGGTTCAGCGTCAGGCTGTTGCCCTGGTTGAAACCGCTCGGTACCGCACGCTCCACCGAGGCACCACCGGGGATGCGACCGGCCGACGGAACGTTGACGGTGATCTTCGAGCCGTCTCGCCCTTCCGCATCGAAACCACCGACCACCAGGTTGCCCTGGGCCACCGCATAGACGTTGCCGTCGATACCCTTGAGCGGTGTCAGCAGCAAGGTGCCGCCACGCAGGCTCTTGGAGTTACCGATGGACGAAACGGTGATGTCGACCTGTTGACCCGGCTTGGCGAACGCCGGCAAATCGGCACTGATCGACACGGCCGCGACGTTCTTCAACTGCACGTTGCCCGAACCCGGCGGCACCTTGATGCCGAACTGCGAGAGCATGTTGTTGAAGGTCTGCAGGGTGAACGGGGTTTGCGTCGTCTGGTCACCGGTGCCGTTAAGCCCGACCACCAGGCCGTAACCGATCAATTGGTTGGAACGCACGCCGGAAATGCTGGCGATGTCCTTCAGGCGCTCGGCTTGAACGTTGAAGGCTGCCGACAGCATCAAGGCGGCCACCATAAGGTGTTTGAAGTTCAACATGCTCAACTGGAAAGCCACCTAGAAAGGGAACAGCGGGCTGAGGAAGAAACGGTCGAACCAGCCTGGCTGACTCGCATCGGCAAACGAACCGGTGCCCGAGTAGGTGATGCGCGCATCGGCGACACGGGTCGACGACACGGTGTTGTCGGTAGCGATGTCATCGGCGCGAACCAGGCCGGCAATCCGCACCAGCTCATCGCCGGTGTTGAGGGTCATCCACTTTTCGCCGCGTACCGCAATGATGCCGTTGGGCAGCACATCGGCGACGGTCACGGTGATCGAGCCGGTCAGGGTGTTGCCCTGGGCTGCCTTGCTGTCGCCCTTGGTCGCGCGGTCGCCTTCATAGCTGGCGTCCAGACTCAGGTCACCACTGCCAAACGGATTATTGGTGTTGGGGGTGGAGCCGAACAACGAGGTCAGGCCGATGTTGGCCTTGCTGTTCTTGCCAATTTGCGAGTTGGCGTTTTTGCTGGCCTGGGTCCTTTCGTTCAGGGTGATGGTGATGATGTCACCGACCCGGAACGCCTTGCGGTCGCTGTAGAGGTTCTGTTCGAAACCGGCCTGGTAGATCGAGCCGTTGTTCGCCGCCGCCGGCAACGGCGTGCGCGGCAACACCGGAGCGTAGTAAGGGTCATTGGGCTTGGGCGTCGCAGGCACGCAACCTGCGAGCGCGGTGATCCCACTCAGTGCCAGAACAGATACAAAGCGATTCATGACCCTACCTCACGGTGTTGCAGGCAGCCTCATGGCCGCCCCATAGACTTGATTACAGATTCTGCGTTACGAACGAGAGCATCTGGTCGGCGGTGGAGATCACCTTGGAGTTCATCTCGTAGGCGCGCTGGGTGGTAATCATGTTGACCATCTCCTCAACGGTGCTGACGTTGGACGTTTCCAGGGTGTTCTGCAGCGTGGTGCCGAAACCGTTCAGGCCCGGAGTGCCGACTTGCGGCGCGCCACTGGCGGCGGTTTCCAGGAACAGGTTGTTGCCCACTGCCTGCAGGCCGGCCGGGTTGATGAAGTCGGCGGTTTGCAGGTTGCCGATCACCTGGGCAGCCGGGTTGCCGGCAACGGTGATGGACACAGTGCCGTCGCGACCGACCGTGAAGGTCTGCGCGTCGTTTGGAATGACAATCGCCGGCTCCAGGGCAAAGCCGCTGGCGTTGACGATCTGGCCGTTGGAGTCCAGGTGGAAGGTACCGTCACGGGTGTAGGACGTGGTGCCGTCCGGTTGCAGGATCTGGAAGAAACCGCGACCGTCGATGGCCATGTCCAGTGGCTGCTCGGTGGTTTGCAGGCTGCCGGCGGTGAAGTTTTTCTGGGTGCCGACGATGCGCACACCGGTACCCAGTTGCAGACCCGACGGCAGTTCGCTGTCCTGGGTCGACTGGGCGCCTGGCTGGCGCTTGATCTGGTAGAGCAGGTCCTGGAACTCGGCGCGGTCACGTTTGAAACCCGTGGTCGACACGTTGGCCAGGTTGTTGGAAATGGTGGTCAGGTTGGTGTCCTGGGCGGACAGACCTGTTTTGGCAACCCATAGAGCCGGAAGCATTCGATTCTCCTCGTGCGCCTGTTTTACGGCGCGACGTTCTGGTAATTAGCTGATCTGCAAGACCCGAGCCATGGCCTGGTCATCGTCTTTGGCGGTGTTCATCATCTTGATGTGCAGTTCGAACTGCTTGGACAAAGCCAGTACCGAGGTCATCTCTTCCACGGCATTGACGTTGCTCGACTCGAGGAACCCGGACACCAGCTTGACGCCGGCATCGGCCTGCGCCGGCTTGCCGTCCTTGGTGTGGATCGAACCATCCAGGCCTTTGGTCATGTTCTTGAGGTCCGGGTTGACCAGCTTGATGCGGTCGACTTCAGCCATCACCCGGGGACCTTCGCCCATCGCGCGGATGCTGATGGTGCCGTCCTCGCCGACTTCGATCTGCTGCTCCGGCGGCACGGCAATCGGCCCGCCATTGCCCATGACCGGCATGCCGTTGCCGGCGCGCAGCACGCCCAGGGCGTCAACGTTCAGGCTGCCGGTGCGCACGTAGCTTTCACCGCCATCGGGAGTCTGTACRGCAATCCAGCCGTTGCCTTGCACGGCAACGTCGAGGTCGCGGCCGGTTTCCACCAGTGAGCCAGGGGAGAAATCGGTGGCCGGGCGTTCGGACATGGCAAACGCACGCGCCGGAAAGCTGTCACCGAACACCGGCATCGAACGGGCCTGCTCCAGGTCTTTCTGGAAGCCGTTGGTGGAGATGTTCGCGAGGTTGTTGGCATGAGCCTTTTGCGCCAGTGCATTCTGGCTGGCGCCGGTCATTGCCACATAAAGGTACTTGTCCACACTCTTTCCTCTGCCTGCCGGACGTTTGCCGTCCACTGCTGTACTGCTGAGCCATAAGCAATTTGCAGACCAACTTGTTTTTGGCGGCGCCAGGCCCGGCAAACAAAGGACTTTGGGGATTCAGAGGGGATGAGGGATTTGTATCGGAGACGAAAAACCGGCGGTGTCATGCCGGTGGGTGGCAAGGATTGACCTTGGGCCATGGCCACAACCGCCATCGCGAGCAAGCTTGCTCCCACAGGGTTATTAGGTGATCACAGATTGTGTGTCCGCCGATGAACCATTGTGGGAGCGAGCTTGCTCCGGGCGGCGTTCCGACGATGAGGCCAGCACAAACGCAGCAGGCCTCAGCTATGACTCAGTCTTGCCCACCTCATACTCACGCAACTTGTTGGCAATGGTGGTATGCGAAACACCCAACCGCTTGCCCAGTTGCCGGCTACTCGGATGCTCGGAATACAGCCGCTCCAACACGGCTTTTTCGAAACGCCCGACAATTTCATCCAGTCCGCCTTCGAGCGAAAAATCGCCAAGGGGCTGGCGCACGCCATAGTCCGGCAAACGAATGTGCTCGGCCTTGACCGTGCCGCCGTCGCACAGGGAAACCGCCTGGAACAGCACATTCTCCAGTTGCCGCACATTGCCCGGCCAATGGTAGTGGCTGAGCCGTTCCATGGCCGCCGGGGCCAGTTTCGGCAACGGGCAACCAATCTGCCGGCTGGCCTGATCGAGGAAGTGCTCCACCAGCGGCGTCAAGCCGTCGAGGCACTCGCGCAGCGGCGGAATGTGCAGCGACAACACATTCAAGCGGTGATAGAGGTCCTGGCGGAACTCACCGCGAGCGCACAGCTCGGACAGGTCGACCTGGGTCGCGCAGATCACCCGCACGTCGAGGTAGACCTCTTCATCGCTGCCCACGCGACGGAAGCAACCGTCCTGCAGGAAACGCAGCAGTTTCACCTGCAAGCGCGGGCTCATTTCCCCGACGCCATCGAGAAACAGCGTGCCGCCCGCCGTCAATTCCAGCAGCCCGAGCTTGCCCTCGGCTCGCGCCCCTTCAAAGGCACCAGGGCCATAGCCGAACAATTCCGTCTCGGCCATGGATTCCGGCAGACCGGCGCAATTGAGCGCCATCAATGGCGACTGCCCACGAGGACTGGCCAGATGGCAGGCCCGCGCCAGCAACTCTTTGCCGGTGCCGGTTTCGCCTTCTATCAATAGCGGTGCATCGAGTGGCGCCATGCGCCGGGCTTCGCGCACCACCGCGGCCATGACTTTCGAGCTTTGGAAGATGCTGTCGAAGCCACGCAATTCCTGCTTGCGCACGTTGTAGATGCGCTCGCCCACCCGGTCGGCGCGGTGCAGCGTCAGCACCGCACCGGCCATGGCTTCACTGTCGTCATGCTCCGATTGCAGCGGCGCGATGTCGGCCAGGAACACGTCACCCTTGACCTTGACCCGCAGCCCGTTGATCCGCGACTTGTTGGCGCGCACCAGTTCCGGCAAATCGAAATCTTCGGCGTACCGCGACAGGGGAATCCCCGGCACCTCGTCGACCCGCACCCCGAGCAACTGCGCCGCCGCACGGTTGGCCGCGACGATGGAGCCGCCCATGTCGATCGACAGCACCGGAAACTCCAGCGCACCGAGCAGTGCATTGAGCTCCATGTGCCGACGCTCGCTGGGCATCAGCCCTACACGCTTGACGCCAAAGACCCCGGCAATCGCTTCGAATTTCGGACGCAAGGCCTGGAACTGAATGTTGATCAGGTTCGGGCAATGCAGGTAGATGGCGTTGCCATGCTCACCGCCCACCTCACCGCGGGCCACGTTGATCCCGTACTCCACCAGCAGATTGAGAATGTCGCGCAGGATGCCGATGCGGTTCTGGCAATGGACTTTGATACGCATAAAAAAGACCTGATAAACGATGATTGACCTGTGGGAGCCAGCCTGCTGGCGATGGCGTCGCATCAGGCCCTATTGATGTCGAATGACACACCGCTATCGCCAGCAGGCTGGCTCCCACAGGGTTAGCGCCCGACTTTTCTGATTAGGCGCTCAGATAGTCGTCAAGATTATGTGACAGATGTAGGGCTTTTCCCACCCGCCAATCTCAACATCTGCGCGACAACGGCCGATACGTAACGAAAACTTTACGATAATTGAGGGGTTTCGCCGCACATGACGCCGGGCACCTGCTGCAACAGTGCAATCCTTGGAGTACTTCTAGGTCCATAGCAGTACATAACAAGAACGAAATCCCCTAGCAGGAGAGCAGCATGAAGCAGACGCAATACGTGGCTCGCGAGCCCGATGCGCAAGGTTTTATCGACTACCCCGCCGAAGAACACGCGGTGTGGAACACGCTGATCACTCGTCAACTGAAAGTGATCGAAGGGCGTGCGTGCCAGGAGTACCTGGACGGTATCGAAAAACTCGGTCTGCCCCACGACCGCATTCCTCAACTCGGCGAAATCAACAAGGTCCTCGGTGAAACCACCGGCTGGCAGGTTGCCCGGGTTCCCGCACTGATTCCCTTCCAGACCTTTTTCGAATTGCTGGCCAGCAAGCAGTTTCCGGTGGCGACCTTCATTCGTACCCGCGAAGAACTGGACTACCTGCAAGAGCCGGACATTTTCCACGAGATCTTTGGTCACTGCCCGCTGCTGACCAACCCGTGGTTCGCTGAATTCACCCACACCTACGGCAAACTCGGCCTCAAGGCGACCAAGGAAGAGCGCGTGTACCTGGCGCGGCTGTACTGGATGACCATCGAATTCGGCCTGGTCGACACCCCGCAAGGCCAGCGCATCTACGGCGGCGGCATTCTGTCTTCACCGAAAGAGACCGTCTACAGCCTGTCGAACGAGCCTGAACATCAAGCCTTCGACCCGCTGGAATGCATGCGCACGCCTTACCGCATCGACATCCTGCAACCCCTGTATTTCGTTCTGCCGAACCTCAAGCGCCTTTTCGACCTCGCTCACGAAGACATCATGGGCATGGTCAAGCACGCGATGCAGATGGGTCTGCACACACCGAAATTTCCGCCAAAGGCTGCGTGAACCGCGACTTTTGCTGACAAGTGAGTCTGTCAGTCACCGTCGCTTTGGTTTAGCGTGACGGTACTGTCGACCGATATAAAAACACTCGATTACGGGAAACACATCATGTCCACTTTGAACCAAGCCCATTGCGAAGCCTGCCGCGCCGACGCCCCACAAGTCAGCGATGAAGAACTGCCGATCCTGATCAAGCAGATCCCGGACTGGAACATCGAAGTACGCGACGGCGTCATGCAGCTGGAAAAGGTCTTCCTGTTCAAGAACTTCAAACATGCCCTCGCCTTCACCAACGCCGTTGGTGAAATCTCCGAGGCCGAAGGCCACCACCCGGGCCTGCTGACCGAGTGGGGCAAAGTCACCGTGACCTGGTGGAGCCACTCGATCAAGGGCCTGCACCGCAACGACTTCATCATGGCCGCGCGCACTGACGAAGTGGCGAAGGATGCTGAGGGGCGCAAGTAATGCATTTCGACGCCATCGGTCGAGTGCCTGGCGACCCGATCCTCGGCCTGATGGAGGCCTACGCGCAGGACCCGAACCCGCGCAAGTTCGATTTGGGCGTGGGTGTCTACAAAGACGCCCAGGGCCTGACGCCGATTCTCGAGTCGGTGAAACTTGCCGAGCAGCGCCTGGTGGATCGTCAGTCCACCAAGACCTACATCGGTGGCCACGGCGAGCCCGCATTCGGCAAGGCCATCAATGAGCTGGTGCTGGGCGTCGACTCGAAGCTGATCAGCGCACAACGCGCCGGCGCCACCCAGACTCCGGGCGGCACCGGGGCTTTGCGCCTGAGCGCGGACTTCATCGCCCAATGCCTGCCGGGCCGTGGCGTGTGGTTGAGCAACCCGACCTGGCCGATCCACGAAACGATTTTTGCGACAGCCAAGGTCAAGGTCAGCCACTACCCGTACGTGGGCAGTGACAACCGGCTCGACGTCGACGGCATGCTGGCGGCGCTCAATGAAGCGCCCAAGGGTGACGTGGTGTTGCTGCACGCCTGCTGCCACAACCCGACCGGATTCGACCTGTCCCAGGATGACTGGCAGCGGGTGCTGGAGGTCGTACGCAAGCGCGAACTGCTGCCACTGATCGACTTCGCGTATCAAGGATTCGGCGATGGCCTGGAACAGGATGCCTGGTCGACCCGGCTGTTCGCCGCCGAGTTGCCGGAGCTGCTGATCACCAGTTCCTGTTCGAAAAACTTCGGCCTGTACCGCGACCGTACCGGCGCGCTGATTGTCTGCGCGAAAACCGCCGACAAGCTCACCGACATCCGCAGCCAACTGGCCAACATCGCCCGCAACCTGTGGTCGACGCCGCCGGATCACGGTGCGGCCGTGGTCGCGACCATCCTCGGCGACCCGGAACTGAAAAACCTCTGGGCTGACGAAGTGGAAGCCATGCGCCTGCGTATTGCCCAACTGCGCAGCGGTCTGGTGGAGGCGCTGGAGCCTCACGGTTTGCGCGAGCGCTTTGCGCACATTGGCGTGCAACGCGGGATGTTCTCCTACACCGGCCTGTCGCCGGAACAAGTGAAGAACCTGCGGGATCATCACAGTGTTTACATGGTTAGCTCAGGACGGGCTAACGTCGCAGGCATTGATGCAACGCGCCTGGATTTGCTGGCTGAGGCGATTGCCAAGGTTTGCAAATAACACCACCAAACCCTGTGGGAGCGAGCTTGCTCGCGATGAGGCCATAACATTCAACATCTCTGTTGACTGTCAGGCCGCCATCGCGAGCAAGCTCGCTCCCACAGTTGTTTCTGCGCAACTGTTATCGATCTGTCTATACAACCCCATCCGTCGAAACAAATGGATATAAAAGTCTGTTTGTCATTTTCAGTGCTGTATCCTGCCCAAGCTTTTTTTAAAGCGCGGATCTACCAGATCTATCAACAGACTTAGCGAGGAGCGCGACCATGCACGAGATTCCTAATCTCCCCTTCCCAAGCCTGCACGAACCTGAGCAGACGACCACGCAGCAAGCCGGAGCCCAACAGCCCGAGCCGAAAGAAGCCACTGGCAGCCGCCAGGCTGACAGAGAAGACTGAAACACCCGCCGTACAGACCGTGTGGAAAGCGCTAACATGCGCTTTCCACACTGCCTGAAAGAGTCTTTACCCATGACCGATGAATTCAGCGAAGCGCAGGCCAGCGTCCTGATCGGCACCGCCGAGAAAATGATCGAGATCTGGAATCGCCTCTCCCCCGAGAAACAAGCCGCCTTGCTCGCCCGCTTCGGCACCCAGGAAAATGCGCTGGCCGCCCTGGTCACCACGCAGCTGGTCGCTCCCGTCAAACCTGAATGACAGCGCCCGGCAAATAGTTTTACTTTTTCACAACCTGCGACCGTCCACACCGCTATCATAAGCAGCCTATCTATCCTGCTTTACCGTGGACCTTTACCCATGCCTGAAAACCAGCGCCCCCTGGCGGTCACGCTGCAAGTCGTTTCCATCGTCCTTTTCACCTTCATCGGCTACCTGAACATCGGCATCCCCCTGGCCGTATTGCCCGGTTACGTCCACAGCGACCTGGGGTTCGGCGCGGTGATCGCGGGCCTGGTGATCAGCGTGCAATACCTGGCCACCCTGCTCAGCCGCCCCTATGCAGGGAAGATCATCGACAACAAGGGCAGCAAACTGGCCGTGATGTATGGCCTGGCCGGTTGCGGCTTGAGTGGTGTGTTCATGTTGATCTCGGCCTGGACCCAGAGCCTGCCGGCCTTGAGCCTGTTCAGCCTGCTGATCGGCCGTCTGGTTCTCGGCAGCGCGGAAAGCCTGGTGGGCTCGGGCTCGATTGGCTGGGGCATCGGCCGGGTCGGCGCGGCGAATACGGCCAAAGTCATTTCGTGGAACGGAATCGCCAGCTATGGCGCACTGGCCGTCGGCGCGCCCTTGGGTGTTTTGCTCGTCCATCGACTGGGCTTGTGGAGCATGGGCGTAAGCATTGTGTTGCTGGCCGTGCTCGGCCTGCTGCTGGCCTGGCCGAAAACCGCCACGCCGATCGTTGCCGGTGAGCGCCTGCCGTTCATCCACGTGCTCGGGCGGGTCTTCCCCCACGGCTGCGGACTGGCCCTGGGCTCCATTGGTTTTGGCACCATCGCCACCTTCATCACCCTGTATTACGCCACGCAACACTGGGATAACGCCGTGCTGTGCCTGAGCCTGTTCGGCGCCAGCTTCATCAGCGCGCGCTTGCTGTTCGGCAACCTGATCAACCGCCTCGGCGGCTTTCGCGTCGCCATTGCCTGCCTGTCAGTGGAAACACTCGGGTTGCTGTTGCTGTGGCTGGCACCAGATGCACATTGGGCTCTGGCGGGAGCGGCGCTGAGCGGTTTTGGCTTTTCGCTGGTGTTTCCGGCGCTGGGGGTGGAAGCGGTCAACCTGGTCCCGGCCTCCAGCCGTGGCGCAGCCGTCGGCGCCTATTCGCTGTTCATCGACTTGTCGCTGGGGATCACCGGGCCGCTCGCCGGCGCCATTGCGGCCGGATTCGGGTTCGCTTCGATCTTCCTGTTCGCTGCCTTCGCCGCCTTGAGCGGATTGATACTGAGCCTTTACTTGTATTGGCAGGCGCCAAAGCAACGAGAAACGCGGGATGTCCGTTAGAAATCGACCTTGCCGCGCCCGGCCTTGATGTTGCCTCGCTTGCTCTTGGACTCGAGGCGACGGGTCTTCGAGCCGAGTGTCGGCTTGGTCGGACGGCGCTTTTTCTCGACCTTGGTGGCACTGAGGATCAACTCGGTCAGCCGCAACAGTGCATCGGCGCGGTTCTGCTCCTGCGTGCGGTACTGCTGGGCCTTGATGATCAACACACCGTCGCTGGTGATGCGGCTGTCGCGTAGCGCCAGTAGCCGCTCCTTGTAGAACTCGGGCAGGGACGACGCCGGAATGTCGAAGCGCAGGTGCACGGCACTGGAGACCTTGTTGACGTTCTGCCCACCGGCGCCCTGAGCGCGAATGGCCGTCAACTCGATCTCGGCATCCGGCAGATGCACGTTGTTGGAAATGACCAGCATGAAAAAAAATCCGTAAACAGAGTGGGCAGGATACGCCATTTCGCTGCCGCGTATTGACCCTGCCCGGAACAACTGAATGAGATTCAGCTGTTTTAATGCCTTACATTCGGGAACATATCCAGCCAGCGTCCCAGGTCACTAAAAGCCTATCCTGAGTTTTGAATGGAATTCACCCCACCGAACTCTGGAGTTCATTAGCCAACAATGAATATCTATATAGTGTCTGCACACCCGGAACCCACGTCATTCACCAACAGTCTGGTAACAACCGCGAGCGATACGTTCGAAGCCCAGGGACATCGTGTCAGGGTCAACGACCTGTATGCGCAGAACTTCGATGCCTGCGAGCACGCCCGACACTTTCAGCAACGCAAGGACAGCCAGCGCTTCGACGTACAGGCCGAGCAGCGCTTCGGTTACGAGAACGGAACCTTGCCCGCACAGGTGGCGCAGGAACTGGCGGCCATTGACTGGGCCGATCTGCTGGTTATCCAGTTTCCCCTGTGGTGGTTCGGCGCCCCCGCAATGCTCAAGGGCTGGATGGATCGAGTATTGGTTTACGGCGGCCTTTACTCGAGTGAACAGCGCTTCGAGCAAGGGGTATGCCGAGGCAAAAAAGTACTTCTGTGCGTCACCACCGGCTCATCGGCAGACGAGTGCGCGCCCAATGGTCGAGAGGGCAACACCCATATGCTGTTATGGCCGATTCAGTACGCCTTCCGTTACGTTGGCTTCGAGGTGCTCCAGGCTCACCTGATTCACGGCATCTGGGCGGGTTGCACGGCAGCCGGGCGTGATCTTGAGGAGGAACTGCAACGCTACCGTTCGCACTGTTGCAACATCGATCAAGCAGCGGTACTTCCCTTCAACTCGCCCGATGACTGGGACGAACATGGCCAGTTGAAACAGGGCGCGCCGAGTTACACGCCTTTTATTCAACACAGTCATAATTAAAATTCGCTGAACATTACGTCCAGGCAACTATTCTTACCCGCGAGCCTTACAACTTCATACAACAAAAACCCGGCACAAGGCCGGGTTTTTGTTATTGCTCGATGCCTTTAGTTAACAGCAGGCGTGGCATTCGACACGTGCTGTGCACTGCGCTTGTTCTTGATCCAGTAGCAGACCCACATGAACACCAGCCACACTGGAATCGCATACACCGATGTCTGAATCCCCGGAATCAACAGCATCACGCCAAGGACGAACACCACGAACGCCAGGCAGATGTAGTTGCCGTACGGATACCACAGGGCCTTGAACAGCGGCGTCTGTTTGGTCTTGTTCATGTGCTGGCGGAACTTGAAGTGCGAGTAGCTGATCATCGCCCAGTTGATCACCAGGGTGGCCACCACCAGCGACATCAGCAGTTCCAGCGCGTTTTGCGGGATCAGGTAGTTCAGCAGTACCGCGATCAGGGTCACGGCGGCCGAGGCCAGAATCGAGCGCACCGGCACGCCGCGCTTGTCGATCTTCGCCAGACCTTTCGGCGCATCGCCCTGCTCGGCCATGCCCAGCAGCATGCGGCTGTTGCAGTAGGTGCCGCTGTTGTACACCGACAACGCCGCAGTCAGGACCACGAAGTTGAGGATGTGCGCGGCGGTGTTGCTGCCCAGCATCGAGAACACTTGCACGAACGGGCTGCCGCTGTAGGAATCACCGGAGGCGTTGAGGGTGGTCAGCAAGCTGTCCCACGGGGTCAACGACAGCAGGATGACCAGGGCACCGATGTAGAAAATCAGGATCCGGTAGATCACCTGGTTGATGGCTTTCGGGATCACGGTTTTCGGCTTGTCGGCTTCCGCTGCGGTGAAACCGAGCATTTCCAGGCCGCCAAAGGAAAACATGATGAAAGCCATGGCCATCACCAGGCCGCTGACGCCGTTCGGGAAGAAGCCACCGTGGGACCACAGGTTACTGACCGCCGCTTGCGGGCCGCCATTGCCGCTGACCAGCAGGTAGCTGCCCAGGGCAATCATGCCGACGATCGCCACGACCTTGATGATCGCAAACCAGAACTCGGCCTCGCCGAACACTTTGACGTTGGCCAGGTTGATCGCGTTGATCAGCACGAAGAAGGCCGCTGCGGAGACCCAGGTCGGGATGTCCGGCGCCCAGTAGTGGATGTATTTGCCGACCGCAGTCAGCTCGGACATGCCCACCAGAATGTACAGAATCCAGCAGTTCCAGCCCGACAGGAAGCCGGCAAAGCCGCCCCAGTACTTGTGCGCAAAATGGCTGAAGGAGCCGGCCACCGGATCTTCGACGATCATTTCGCCCAGTTGGCGCATGATCATGAAGGCGATGAAGCCGCAGATGGCGTAGCCGAGGATCATCGACGGGCCGGCGGATTTCAGTACCCCTGCCGAGCCGAGGAACAAACCGGTACCGATCGCGCCACCGAGGGCGATCAATTGAATGTGGCGATTTTTCAGGCCGCGTTTCAGCTCGCCTGATTGCGGGTGTTGTCCACTCATGAAAAGGGTCTCACGCAAGGTTTGATGATGTTCAGTAGACGTTGCTGCTCAAGAAAAGCGTTAAGCGGCACCGATCAAACCCCAGCGCAGGCACCAGGAGTTCAGCGTATTTACAACGGTCATGCGTCACCTGTTTGTTTTTATCTGCGACGAAATCGAACCCGACACGCTCGTGACGCGACGGAGTGAACAAGGCGGATAGCCTTGAGGTTTGCGCAGGTGCGCAGGAGGTCACAGGTAAAACGCGGCGCATTGTACACCTGTAACCCCCTGCTGACAGACCCGCTGGACAAGCGTGCCTATGGCCGGGATTGCCTGTGTCCGCCCCGAGGTGCTCGGGCGGCTGCAAAAAAAGGGTCAGATCCTTGCGGATCATCGACGGGAAAGGCAGGAAAACCGCCCCTCGCAGAGAGATGGAGATGGAATACGGCGTTCATTGCGCCTCCTTTTTGTTATGCACCTGCACGACAGGCATGGCGCGCATAACACCCTGCATGGAGCGGGGAAACAAGCGGGCTAGGGGGTCGGATGTAGGAAGGAAGGCGCTGACGCGTAAGAGTTTTCTTACGGAATCCAGGAGGTGGCGAATCCACGGGGTTAATCGGTGGATTTTGTCAGGTTTTCTTTACACGACGTAAATTAGCGTTTCCACATTGAAGCTCTCGGTGCGGCGACTGACGCCATCACGAGCAAGCTCGCTCCCACATTTTGATCGCGATTCTCCAAGCAAACTCATTTCCCTGTGGGAGCGAGCTTGCTCGCGATGGCGTACTCAAACACAACACAGACACAAAGCCTGGCAAAAAAAAACGCCAACCCGAAGATTGACGTTTTTTACCTGGAGTTTTCAGCTTACAGCTGCCTCACTCCGGCTTGCGACGACCAAAGCCCGGACGCTGGCCGGAACCGGCTGGTGCGCCACGGCGCTTGCCCGATGGCGTGTCACCGTCGACCAGTTTGATCCCCGGACGCTTCGGTGCAGGCTTGGCCGGGCGCTTGGTGTCGACCGGACGGTCCGCCACCGGCGTACCACGACCTTCGCCACGCTCGCTACGGCCGTTGGCCGGACGTGGCGTGCGTGGACCGCGTTCCCCGTCCTGACGGGCGGCTGGCTTGCGACCTGGACGCTCGCCTTCGATCTGCGGCTCGCGGTTTTCACGCGGGGCAGCAGGCCCGCCATTCGCTGGACGCAGGGTGCGCACGCGCTCGGTCCTGGCCATCGGCCGCGACGATTTACGCTGCATCCGGTCGAGCTTGTCCTTGCTCTTGGCGTTGAGTTGCGGCATGGCTACCGGCGTCAGGCCAACTTCGGCGCTGAGAATGTCGACTTCGTACTGGCTCATTTCACGCCAGCGGCCCATCGGCAGGTCAGAGTTGAGGAACACCGGGCCGAAACGCACGCGCTTCAGACGGCTGACCACCAGGCCCTGGGATTCCCACAGGCGACGCACTTCACGGTTACGACCTTCCATCACCACGCAGTGGTACCAGTGGTTGAAACCTTCGCCACCTGGCGCCTGCTTGATGTCGGTGAACCTGGCCGGGCCATCTTCAAGGACAACGCCAGCCTTCAGGCGCTCGATCATCTCGTCGTCGACTTCACCGCGTACACGCACGGCGTACTCGCGGTCCATCTCGTAGGACGGGTGCATCAAACGGTTGGCCAGTTCACCGTCGGTGGTGAACATCAGCAAACCGGTGGTATTGATGTCGAGACGGCCGATGTTGATCCAGCGCCCTTCTTTCGGACGCGGCAGCTTGTCGAACACCGTCGGACGACCTTCAGGGTCGACACGGGTGCAGATTTCGCCGTCGGGCTTGTTGTACATGATCACGCGGCGGACCGACTCGGCGGCCTCTTCACGCTTGATCACCTTGCCATCGATGGTGATGGCGTCGTGCATATCGACACGCTGACCAAGGGTGGCGTCTTTGCCGTTGACCTTGATGCGGCCGTGGCTGATCCAGGCTTCCACGTCACGGCGCGAGCCGACGCCGATACGGGCGAGGACTTTCTGCAGTTTTTCGCCTGCTGGGCCGATTGGCTGGTCGTCTTGCTGGTCTTTGATACTCATCTGGGCACCTCCCGGTGTGGTCTGAAAACTGGGTACTTGGGCGAAGGGATCGCCGAAGGGTCGCGAATCATACGCGCATGCGGGCGTTTGCGCATCAGAGACTAGCTGATCAATGCAAGGTTATTTGTTTTTCCGCTGACCGGTGACACGCAGCTTGCTTGCGAACACAAAACCCTGTGGGAGCGAGCTTGCTCGCGATAGCGGTTTTTCAGTCACATTGATGTTGAATGTACTGCCGCCATCGCGAGCAAGCTCGCTCCCACAGTGAATATCCATTGTTCATGAGAATTGCATCAGTCTTCGAACTGGCGGCGCTCGGCTTCGATGGCTTCCGCCAGGGCCTGGGCCTCGGCCTCTTCGTCCGAAAGCTCCGGCTCGGGTTTCGGCTGTTCGAGGGCAGCCACGGCGGCCAGGAGTTTTTCCCGGGCTTCGGCAACGCCAAGGATGTCGTCGTCCTGCTCCGGTTCAATTTCCGGCTCAGGCTCGCCTTCCGACTCAGTCTCGGGCTGCGCCGCTTCGACTTCCGGTTCGATAACCGACTGTTCCGGATCGAATTCAGGCGACGCACCATCACGCAGCAAATCGTCGAAGTCGGTCTTGAGCCCCTCCTCCATGCTGTCCAGTTCCAGCAACAGCGTGTGGAAACTGGTTTCTTCCTTCGGCTCTTCCTGCTCGGCGCTGGCGTCGGCCAACTCCTGAAGCCCGGCGGGTACGGGCGCGTCATCGAAATCGAGCACCGGATCCGGTTCCAGCTCGCGCAGTTCCGCCAGCGGCGGCAGGTCGTCGAGGTTCTTCAGGTTGAAGTGATCGAGGAACGCCTTGGTGGTCGCGAACATCGCCGGTTTGCCGGGCACGTCACGGTAGCCGACGATGCGGATCCACTCGCGCTCCATCAGCGTCTTGACGATGTTGCTGTTGACCGCCACACCCCGCACGTCTTCGATTTCGCCACGGGTAATCGGTTGGCGATAGGCGATCAGGGCCATGGTTTCCAGCATGGCACGGGAGTAACGCTGCGGGCGCTCTTCCCACAGACGCCCGACCCAAGGCGCAAATTTCTCGCGAATTTGCAGGCGATAACCCGAGGCCACTTCCTTGAGTTCAAAGGCGCGGCCATCGCAGGACTTGGCCAGAATCGCCAGGGCCTTCTTGAAGACCGGCGGCTCCGGGCGCTCGCCTTCCTCGAAGAGTTCGAACAGGCTTTCCAGAGATTGCGGCTTTCCCGAAGCCAACAGAAAGGCTTCGAGCAAGGGTGCCAGATCACGGGGTTCACTCAGGTTCATGTTTCGACTCGTTATTCGGCTCGGGCTCGCACGTGGATCGCGGCAAATGGCTCATTCTGCACCAGCTCGACCAGGGATTCCTTGACCAACTCAAGGATCGCCATGAAGGTCACCACCACCCCCAGGCGCCCTTCTTCAGCGGTGAACAGCTCGACAAACGGCACGAAACCGCCGCCCTTGAGGCGTTCAAGCACATCGCTCATACGCTCGCGGGTCGACAGCGCCTCGCGGCTGACCTGATGGCTTTCGAACATATCGCCACGGCGCAACACCTCGGCCATGGACAACAGCAGCTCTGACAAGCGCACGTCCGGCAACAGCTTGCGCGCCCGGGCTTGCGGGGCGTCAAGCTTGGGCACCACCACATCACGGCCAACGCGACTCAGCCCATCGATGCCTTCGGCGGCAGCCTTGAAACGCTCGTATTCCTGCAAGCGGCGGATCAGTTCGGCGCGCGGGTCTTCCTCTTCGTCTTCGACGGTTTCGGCCCGTGGCAGCAGCATCCGCGACTTGATCTCGGCCAGCATCGCGGCCATCACCAGGTATTCGGCGGCCAGTTCCAGGCGCACCGACTGCATCAACTCGACGTAGCCCATGTACTGGCGGGTGATTTCCGCCACCGGGATGTCGAGAATGTTGATGTTCTGTTTGCGGATCAGGTACAGCAGCAGGTCGAGGGGCCCTTCGAAGGCTTCGAGGAAGACCTCGAGGGCATCCGGCGGAATGTACAGGTCCAGCGGCATTTCCATGACCGCCTGGCCATAGACCATGGCGAAGGGCAGTTCCTGCTGGGCTCCGGCCTGACTGTCGACGGGTTCTACTGCGGACATCTAGGCCTCGACCATGAACGGCGCAGGGTCGCCGCAGCCAACGCGGATGACTTCCGGCTCGCCGTCGGCGAGGTTGATCACGGTGGACGCCTTGATCCCGCCGAAGCCGCCGTCGATGATCAGATCAACCTGATGTTCGAGCAGCTGGCGCATTTCATAGGGATCGAACATAGGGTCGGTTTCACCGGGCATGATCAGACTCACGCTCATCAACGGCTCGCCGAGCTGCTCCAGCAGTGCCAGGGCAATCGGATGGCTTGGCACCCGCAGGCCGATGGTGCGCTTCTTCGGGTGCAACAACAGTCGCGGTACTTCGCGGGTGGCGTTGAGAATGAACGTGTACGGCCCCGGCAAGTGGGCCTTGAGCAAGCGGAAAGTGCCGGTGTCGATCTTGGCAAACAGCCCCAGTTGCGACAGATCGCAGCAAATCAGCGCGAAGTTGTGCTTTTCATCCAGCCCGCGCAAACGTCGCACGCGCTCCACAGCCACTTTGTCGCCGATCTGGCAACCAATGGCGTAGGAAGAGTCTGTGGGATAAATCACCACCCCGCCCTTGCGGATGATCTCGACTGCCTGTTTTATCAGGCGCGCTTGCGGGTTTTCCGGATGAATCTGGAAAAATTGACTCACATTCTCTACCTGTTCAGACGGCGGCAATAACTGGGTCATGTTTGAATCGACACCATAGTGGTGGCAGATCCTCCGGGAGTGGCCGGTATTCACCGATCTCCGACCAGCCTCCAGGGCCATGAAAATCACTGCCGGCGCTGACCAGCAGACCGAACTCGCGGGCCAGAATGGCCAGGCTGCCCACTTGCTCGGCAGGCTGGTAACCATTGACCACTTCGATGGCGTGGCCCCCTGCTTGAATATAGTCGGCAATCAGGCGACGACGCTTGCTTCGGGTAAATTCGTAGTGCCAGGGGTGTGCCAGGCTGACCCAGGCTTTGGCTGCGCGCAGGGTTTCGACGGTTTCTTCCAGGGTCGGCCAGTGTTGCTTGACGTCGCCCAGCTTGCCAGCACCCAGCCATTTACGGAACGCCTCGGCGCGATCCTTGACGAAACCTTCACGCACCATCCAGTCGGCGAAATGCGGGCGGGCCGGCGCGTTACCGCTGTCGCCCAGCTCCTGCTGGATCTTGCGGGCGCCTTCCAGCGCCCCCGGCATACCTTTGAGCGCGAGTTTGCGGCTGATTTCCTCGGAGCGCAGCCAGCGGCCATCATGCAATCTGGCGATGGCCTCGACCAACGGCGCGGCGTTCACGTCAAAACCGTAGCCCAGGACATGAATGGTCGCGCCGCCCCAGGTGCAGGACAATTCGACGCCATTGACCAGTTGCATCCCCAGCGCGGTGGCCGCGTGGCGGGCCTCGTCAAGGCCTTCAAGGGTGTCGTGATCGGTCAGGGCCAGGACTCGCACGCCTTTCTCGTACGCCCGCGCCACCAGAACCGCAGGCGCCAGGGCGCCATCGGAGGCCGTGCTATGGCAGTGCAAATCAACATTCACAGGGCTTTGTAACCTCAAATCAGCTGGCGCTATCGCACGCCCATATGTTTGTTATTATGCCGCCACATCCTGCTTCTGGCTGCCACTGTGAAACAATTCATCGATTTCATCCCGCTCCTGCTGTTTTTCATCGTCTTCAAGATCGATCCACGGGTCGTCGACATCGCCGGCCATGAGGTCACTCTAGGCGGTATTTACAGCGCCACCGCGATGCTGATCGTCAGCTCCCTGGTGGTCTACGGCACACTGTTCATCAAACAGCGCAAGCTGGAGAAGAGCCAGTGGCTGACCCTGATCGCCTGCCTGGTCTTCGGTAGCCTGACCCTGGCGTTCCACAGCGAGACTTTCCTGAAGTGGAAAGCCCCGGTGGTCAACTGGCTGTTCGCCCTGGCGTTCATCGGCAGCCACTTCGTCGGTGACAGCCTGCTGATCAAGCGCATCATGGGCCACGCGCTGACCTTGCCGGAGCCGGTCTGGACGCGCCTGAACATCGCCTGGATCGCCTTCTTCCTGTTTTGCGGTGCCGCCAACCTGTTTGTCGCGTTCACCTTCCAGAGCTACTGGGTCGACTTCAAGGTCTTCGGCAGCCTGGGCATGACTTTGCTGTTCCTGGTCGGCCAGGGCATCTACCTGTCCCGCCATCTGCACGATGCCGATACCACTACGCCAAAAACCGAGGACTGACATGCTTTACGCAATCATTGCCACAGACGTCGCCAACTCCCTGGAAGCCCGCCTGGCCGCACGGCCTGCGCACCTCGAGCGCCTGCAAGTGCTCAAGGGCGAAGGTCGCATCGTTCTGGCCGGTCCAAATCCGGCGGTCGACAGCAATGATCCGGGCGCGGCGGGTTTCACCGGCAGCCTGATCGTCGCCGAATTCGATTCCCTGAGCGCCGCCCAGGCCTGGGCCGACGCTGATCCGTACATCGCCGCAGGCGTCTATGCCAACGTTCTGGTCAAGCCGTTCAAGCAAGTCCTTCCGTAACTTTCTTCTCGCAATTGCCCCCACGCGATGAACCTTGTCGGTTCATCGCGCTCTCAATCGCTCATTATTCTCGTTTGCCTGCCGACAACCTGCCCAATACTCGTCTTGGAATCAGGAGTCGCGATGCGCAAGGGTCCGTTGTGTCTGATGTTGGTCACGTTGTCGATCGGGGCGCCCGCCCACGGTGAGGAAAGTGTCGAGGGCGGTAATTCGACGCCGCTTTCCTTGAGCGCCGGCAGCCAGATCACCGAGTTGCAGCAACGCTTGAAAGAAAGCGAACGGCAACGGGATGAACTGAGCAAACAATTGCAAACTGCCGATGGCGAACGCGAAAGCCCGCTGCTGGCCCGGTTGCGCCAGGAGAACCAGCGCTTGAAGCTGCAACTCAAGGAAGCCCAGGCCAGCAGTCCGCTGCCGCGCCTGCTGACCGACCAGCAACAATGGTTTGTCATTGGCGCCGGGGTAGCGCTATTGGCTCTGCTCTGCGGTATCTTCGCCAGTGGAGCAAGTCGAAAACGTCGACAATGGCTAAATTGAGTGAGTCATGAGCGAGCTGTTACTTATTGATGATGATCAGGAGCTGTGTGAGCTCCTGAGCAGTTGGCTGAGCCAGGAAGGGTTTCAGGTACGTGCCTGTCACGACGGCCAGAGCGCGCGCCGTGCACTGACCGAAACCGCCCCGGCGGCCGTGGTTCTGGATGTGATGTTGCCCGATGGTAGCGGCCTGGAACTGCTCAAGCAGTTGCGCAGCGATCACCCGGATCTGCCGGTGCTGATGCTCTCGGCCCGGGGCGAGCCCCTGGACCGCATCCTCGGCCTGGAGCTCGGCGCCGACGATTACCTGGCCAAACCCTGCGATCCACGGGAACTGACCGCCCGCCTGCGCGCTGTGCTGCGTCGTAGCCACCCGGCAGCGGTGTCCAGCCAGATGGAACTGGGCGACCTGTGTTTCAGCCCGGTGCGCGGCGTGGTCAGCATCGATGAGCAAGAGTTCACCCTCACTGTTTCCGAAAGCCGCCTGCTGGAAGCCCTGCTCAAGCAACCCGGCGAACCCCTGGACAAACAGGAACTGGCGCAGATCGCTCTCGGTCGCAAGCTGACCCTGTACGACCGCAGCCTGGACATGCACGTCAGCAACCTGCGCAAGAAGATCGGCCCACACCCCGATGGTCGACCGCGCATCGTCGCCCTGCGCAGCCGCGGCTACTACTACAGCCTCTGATCCCCGTATACGGGTTTGTCAGGTCGGCGGAAAACCGTCTTTACCCAAGCTTTACCCTCCGCTGACCGCCGCTGACCTTGATCTGCGTAATCTGTATTCATCCGGAACGTACCGGGAACGAGACAAGGAGATTCACCATGCGCAAGACTCTTATCGCTCTGATGTTCGCTGCTGCCCTGCCGACCGTTGCCATGGCCATGCCTGAAGGCACCGGCCCGATGGATGGGCCGATGGACGGTTCGCGCCACGGCGGTCAGATGCACGGCATGCACGGCAAAGGCCCCTACAGTGAACTGGACCTGAGCCGCGAACAGCGCGAGCAGATCCGCAAGATCATGGGCGAGCAGATGCACGAGCGTAAGCAACTGGTCGAGAAGTACCTGGAGAAACTCTCGCCAGCCGACCAGAAAGCCATGAAAGACGAGATGGCCGCTAACCACAAGAAAGCTGAAGCGGACGTGCGCGCCTTGCTGAAACCGGATCAACAGAAGAAATTCGACGAGATCCAGAAAAAACAGGCCGAACGCCGCGCCGAGTGGGCCGAGTTCAAAGCCTGGAAAGCGCAACAACAGCAAAAAGCGCAATAATGCGCTGACCCGGGACCCGACGGCCAAGCACCGTTGGGTCTGACACCACACCTATCACTGTGGGAGCGAGCCTGCTCGCGATAGCGTCAGCACGTTCAACATCAACGTGACTGAAAGACCGCCATCGTCGGAACGCCGCCCGGAGCAAGCTCGCTCCCACAGGGGTTGTGTTTGCCTGAGGATTTTCCGTGCGTTCATTGTTCTGGCGTATCCTGGCCAGCTTCTGGCTGGCCATCGCTCTGGTTGCAGGGCTTTCCATCCTGCTCGGGCACATGCTCAACCAGGACGCATGGATTCTCAGCCGCCACCCGGGCCTCAACACGCTGGCCGAACAGTGGACGCAAACCTACGAAAGTCAGGGCGAAGACGCCGCCCAGGACATTCTCCAGCAACGCAAACGCCAGTATCACATCGACGTTCAGGTGCTCAACGAAAGTGGCGACCCTGTAGTGCGCGGCACCTTCCCCAAACGTGCGGCGGCCTTTGAGGCGCGACAGAACAACAATGACCGGCGCCTGCCGTGGCGGCGTCTGACCGATGAGTTCACCAGCGAAAAAACCGGTGACACCTACCTGTTCATCTACCGCATTCCGCACCCGGAACTGGACGCCTGGCACCGCGAGAGCCTGCTCTGGCCGCTCAGTGCGCTGGGGATCGCCCTGGTGGTGCTGACCCTGTTCAGTCTGCTCGTGACCTTTTCCATCACCCGCCCGCTCAGCCGTCTGCGTGGCGCGGTGCATGACCTTGGCCAAACCACCTATCAACAAAACAGCCTGGTCAAACTGGCCAACCGTCGCGATGAGTTCGGCGTCCTGGCCAACGACTTCAACCGTATGGGCGCGCGCCTGCAAAGCCTGATTGGCAGTCAGCGGCAACTGCTGCGGGATGTGTCCCACGAACTGCGTTCGCCCCTCGCTCGCCTGCGTATCGCACTGGCGCTGGCCGAACGGGCCACCGCGCAGGAACGGGAACAGCTCTGGCCGCGCCTGACCCGTGAGTGCGACCGACTGGAGGCGCTGATCAGCGAAATCCTGGTACTGGCGCGGGTCGATTCCGATAACGCCAGTGCCGAAGAGGTGGATCTGAACGCCTTGCTTTATACCCTGCAGAAGGACGCGCAACTCGGTTCACCCGAGCAACTCGTCCACCTTGAAGCCGAGTCGCAACTGAATCTGAAGGGCTGGCCGACCATGATCGAACGGGCCGTCGACAACTTGCTGCGCAACGCCCAGCGCTTCAATCCGGTGGGTGGCCTGCCGATCGAAATGCAGGCGCTACGTCAGGGTGAGCGGATCGTCGTGACCGTGCGCGATCACGGGCCGGGGGTCAGTGCCGAAAACCTCAGCCAGCTCGGTGAGCCGTTCTATCGGGCACCGGGACAGACCGCCGCCGGACATGGCCTGGGCCTGGCCATTGCCCGGCGAGCAGCGGAGCGACATGGCGGCAGCCTGGTGCTGGCCAATCACCCGGAGGGCGGGTTCATTGCCAGTCTGGAATTGCCGTTGGTGCCGGGGGCTGTCGTGCAACCCTGATCCCGGTTTGAACTACAGAGATCTACTGTGGGAGCGAGCTTGCTCGCGATAGCGTTAGCACCTTCAACATCAACGTGACTGAAAAACCGCCATCGCGAGCAAGCTCGCTCCCACAGGTTTTGTGGTGTCAGACTTTGCCAGGCCAGGCGCTGACGAATTCGGCCAGGTCGACCTTCTCGGCCACTCGCGGTTCTTTCTGCGGCGTGCCCAGATACAGGAAGGCAATCACCTGTTCCCCCTCCGTCAAGCCAAGCCCCTTGGCCACATGGGGCGAGTAAGCCAGGTCACCGGTACGCCACACCGCACCGATGCCCTGCGCATAGGCCGCCAGCAAAATCCCGTGGGCCGCACAGCCCGCCGCCAGCAACTGCTCGGACTTCGGATACTTGACGTGATCCTGCAACCGCGCAATCACCACTACCACCAGCGGTGCCCGCAGCGGACCATTGCGTGCCTTGTCGATGGCCGCTTCGCTGATTTCTGCGTCCGAAAGCTTCGCCGCTTCGGCCAGCAACTCGCCCATTTGCTCGCGCGCCGCGCCTTCCACCGTCAAGAAGCGCCACGGCTGCAAGTGACCGTGATCCGGGGCGCGCATGGCGGCGCCGAACAGCACTTCGCGCTGTTCGGCAGTGGGCGCAGGGTCAATCAGTCGTGGAACGGAAACACGGTTGAGCAAAGCGTCGAGAGCCTGCATCGGCCACCTCCTGAAAAATTTGTGCGGCTATTCTAGCGGCAACTGCCGCAGTAGTGCCGGTTTACATGCCCTGCCTCGCGGGTAGAATGGCGCCCTTTCCACTATCAGCCGAGCGGACCTCATGGCGTTGCCGACCTTACGGATCATTGGTTTCATCATCGGCATCTTCCTGATCACGCTGGCGATCTCCATGGTCGTACCCATGGCCACGCTGGTCATTTTCGACCGCACCAGCGATCTGCCGTCGTTCCTCTGGGCCAGCATGATCACCTTTGTCGCCGGTTTGGCGCTGGTGATTCCGGGGCGCCCAGAGCATATTCACCTGCGCCCCCGGGACATGTACCTGCTGACCGTCAGCAGTTGGCTGGTGGTGTGTATCTTCGCCGCGCTGCCGTTCCTGCTGACCCAGCACATCAGTTACACCGATTCATTCTTCGAAAGCATGTCCGGCATCACCGCCACCGGTTCGACCGTGCTCAGCGGCCTGGACAGCATGTCCCCCGGCATTCTGATGTGGCGCTCCCTGCTGCACTGGCTGGGTGGCATCGGTTTCATCGGCATGGCGGTGGCGATTCTGCCGCTGCTGCGCATCGGTGGCATGCGGCTGTTCCAGACCGAATCGTCGGATCGCTCGGAAAAAGTCATGCCCCGCTCGCACATGGTGGCGCGCCTGATCGTGGCGGCGTACGTCGGCATTACCATTGTCGGCAGCCTGGCGTTCTGGTGGGCCGGAATGAGCCCGTTCGATGCGGTCAACCACGCGATGTCGGCGATTTCCACCGGCGGCTTCTCCACCTCCGACCAGTCTTTGGCCAAGTGGCCGGAACCTGCGGTGCATTGGGTCGCGATCGTCATCATGATTCTCGGTGCCCTGCCGTTCACCCTGTATGTCGCCATGTTGCGTGGTAACCGTCGGGCGCTGATCAAGGATGAACAGGTTCAAGGCCTGCTCGGCATGCTGCTGGTGACCTGGCTGGTGCTCGGCACCTGGTATTGGTGGACGACCCAACTGCATTGGCTGGAGGCGTTGCGGCATGTGGCGCTGAACGTGACGTCGGTGGTGACGACGACCGGTTTCGCACTGGGGGACTACAGCCTGTGGGGTAATTTCTCGCTGATGCTGTTCTTCTATCTGGGGTTTGTCGGCGGCTGCTCCGGCTCGACCGCGGGCGGCATCAAGATTTTCCGCTTCCAGGTGGCCTATATCCTGCTCAAGGCCAACCTTAACCAGCTGATCCACCCGCGGGCGGTGATCAAGCAGAAGTACAACGGTCACCGCCTCGACGAAGAAATCGTGCGTTCGATCCTGACCTTTTCGTTTTTCTTCGCAATCACCATCTGTGTGATTGCGCTACTGCTGTCGCTGCTCGGCGTGGACTGGATGACCGCCCTCACCGGCGCGGCCAGTACCGTGTCCGGTGTCGGCCCGGGGCTCGGCGAAACCATCGGCCCGGCGGGTAACTTCGCCACCCTGCCGGATGCCGCCAAGTGGATTCTGTCGTTCGGCATGCTGCTGGGCCGACTGGAGATCATTACGGTGTTTGTGCTGTGTATTCCAGCATTTTGGCGTCATTGACTGCTTCAGATGTTTGCATCAGCCGCATCCGGTACTCGCCGGGTGTGGCGTCGAACCAGCGACGGAAAGCGCGGAAGAAGTTGCTCGGATCGGCGAAACCCAGCAAGTAGGCGATTTCCAGCAAGGTCATGGCCGGTTGTGCCAGGTACTGCTCGGCCAGTTCACGCCGGGTATCGTCCAGCAGCACTTGAAAACTGGTGCCCTCTTCCTGCAAACGCCGTTGCAAGGTGCGCTGGGACAGATGCAGCGTCTGCGCCACCGTATCGCGCTTGGGCTCGCCCTGGGGCAACAGGCGACACAACACCTGCCGCGCCTGGTGGGTCACCCGGTTTTCGGAAAAGCGCGTCAGGTACTCGCCGGCAAAGCGGTCATGCAGCAAGGCCATCGCCTCGTTGGCCGTCGGCAGTGGCGCTTCCATGTCCGCGCGTTCGAAAATCAGCGCATCGTAAGGCGCGTTGAATAGCAGCGGTGCATGGAAGGCTTGTTTATAGGGTTCAAGGTTGACCGGCTCGGCGCCTTGCAACAGCACTTTGCGTGGATGCAACGTACGCCCGGTCAACCAGCCGCACAGCGCCAGGGCACAGGCCAGCGAAGCTTCGGCGCTTTGCCGGGTCGGCGGCAGATGATCGCCATGCACCGTCAGAATCAGCGCATAGCCTTCTTCCAGCAGCTTGAAACTCAGGTCGGCACTTTCGGCGATGATTCGCTGATAGCGCACCAGACGCTGAAAGCCTTCAGCGAGAGTCTGGCTGGACATCAAGGCGTAACCGGCCACATGAAACTGCGCCGGTCGCACCACCTTGCCCATGTTCAGGCCGATGGCCGGATTGCCGGACAGCTCGACCGCGCGCTGCCACAGCCGTGTCATGGAGTCTTGCGGGAAACGTGCATCGGGATCATCCAGTGCCGCATAGTCGAGCCCCAGCTGTTTGAACAGAACCCGACAATCCAGGCCGTCCATCTCCAGCGCTTTGACAATCCCCATCGCCCAGCTTGCAGAAGTCGTTCGTTCGCTCATGGCGTTTTCTTACATGGTGGCCGAATGCTACGGCTATTGACCGAAGGATACTAAAGTGGCGCCTATTGTCACTGGCTGATGCCATTGATCACTCTAGACTCAAATAAGCTACCCGCMGAACAACTTGCAGCAAGAACAGTAACCACAGAGATCGCTGTCGTGGAAAACGTCAAACGATTCAACAGCTTCGCAGAGTTCTATCCTTACTACCTCAGTGAGCACAGCAACAGCACCTGCCGCCGTTTACACTTTATCGGCACGACCCTGGTTATCTTGATTCTGACGCTGACCATCGGTCGCGGAGCATGGATGCTGTTGTGGGCCCTGCCACTGGCAGGCTACAGCTTTGCCTGGGTCGGGCATTTCTTCTTCGAGAAGAACCGCCCGGCAACATTCCAGCATCCCTTCTATAGCCTGCTTGGCGATTTTGTCATGTACCGGGACATGGTTATGGGGCGCGTTCCGTTCTAGCTGACTTGCGTCACAAGAGAGTTGCCGATGAATGCCAATGCCCGCTTCACCCACATGAAGGACGGCACGCAAGAAGACTGGGCGATCATTGCCGCGGACTTCAGTGCCTACGCAAGACAATTGCCAACACGGATTGTGGCGCACCTGAAGCTGCTGGAGGGTGATTTCGGTGGTTTCCCGCTGGATCGCCTGACCCACTCCCTGCAAACCGCCACCCGCGCCTGGCGCGATGGTCGCAACGAGGAGTACGTGGTCTGTGCCCTGCTCCATGACATCGGCGACACCCTGGGCTCCTACAACCACCCGGATATCGCGGCGGCGATTCTCAAGCCGTTCGTCAGCGCCGAGAACTTGTGGATGGTGGAAAAGCACGGGATTTTCCAGGGCTACTACTTCTTCCATCACCTGGGCATGGATCGGCATCTGCGTGAGCAATTCCAGGACCATCCGCAGTACCAGGCGACCGTCGAGTTCTGTGCCAGGTACGATGCGGCGGCGTTTGACCCGGCATATGACACGCTGCCATTGAGCTTTTTCGAGCCGATGATGGAGCGGTTGTTTGCACACCCCAGGAGCTCGATTTACAAGGCGGCGATGGAAGAGCATTTGCCAGCCTGACAGATCCAGCGGGACCGCTTCGCGGTCCATCGCGAGCAGGCTCGCTCCTACAGGGTTTTGCGGCGCGAGCAGATTCTGTATTCACCAAAAATCTACTGTAGGAGCGAGCCTGCTCGCGATGAGGCCCGCAGGGACACAGTGATTATCAAGCCAGCTCCGCAACCTTGGCCGCCTTCATCTGCGCCTCCCGCGCCTGAGCATCCGCCAGGCGATACAACTCGATCGTGCCATCCCAGTGCTCGATCAGCGCCGTGCACGACTCCACCCAGTCGCCGCAATTGAGGTAGTCCACCTCGCCGACCTTGCGAATCTCGGCATGGTGAATGTGCCCGCACACCACGCCGTGCAGTTCGCGTTTGACGCATTCATGGGCGATGGCTTCTTCGAAGTCGCTGATGAAGCTGACCGCTGTTTTCACCTTGTGCTTGAGGTAGGCCGACAGCGACCAGTAGCCGTAGCCATATCGTGCGCGCCAATGATTGAGCCAGCGGTTGAGGGTCAGGGTGAATTCGTAGGCCGAGTCACCGAGAAAGGCCAGCCAGCGATGGTAACGGGTGATCACATCGAACTGGTCGCCATGGATTACCAGCAGATGCCGGCCGTCGGCGGTGACGTGCACTGCTTCGTCCACCAACTGGATATTGCCCAGGATCAGTTTCGAATAACGGCGCAGGAATTCGTCGTGGTTGCCGGTGACATAGATCACCTCGGTGCCACGCTTGCTCATGGTCAACAGGCGACGGATCACGTTGGTATGCGCTTGCGGCCAGTACATGCCGCCGCGCAGTTTCCAGCCGTCGATGATGTCGCCGACCAGATAGATCTTGTCTGCGTGATAACCCTTGAGAAACTGCGACAGGTGTTCAGCCTGACAGTCCCTCGTGCCCAAATGCACGTCGGAAATCCATAGCGTCCGCACACGTTGCTTACGGGTGGGTTTGGCAACCTCGGCGCTGGTCATGGGCAACCCTCTGGACATGTTTTGTAAAGTTTGCGCTGGTCGAGTTAATGGTCCATGACAGCACCAAGTCAGTCGTGTGACAGCGCTTATCAGCCTGCCCGGGTGTAGACTGGCGGCCTGATACGGGAGACCCGCGATGAGACCGATCCTCACGCTCCGCCAATACAGCCACGACCTGATCGTCCACAGCCACGACCACGCGCAATTGGTGTTCGGGCTTTCGGGCGCCCTGGATTTCGAGGTTGACGGCCGTGGCAGTCAGGTGGTGCAGCAGAGTTTCGTGGTGATACCGTCAGGCGCTCATCATGCGTGCGGCAGCCCCAATGGCAGCCGCTGCCTGGTGCTGGATGTGCCCGGCGAACAATGGGTTGCCCAGTCGTTGGGCGATCACGCCGAGTCCAGCCGGCGCTTGCTCGACAACGCCGGCCGCCTGTCACTGGATGCCGGGCAAAGCCAATTGGTCAGTTGGCTGGCGAACAGTCCGGTCGATGATCCGCTGATTGCACAACAAGGCGCGGTGCTGCTACTGGCCAGTCTCAATAACGCCAGGCCCGAGGCCGTCGGCGGCCGGCGCCTGCCCTATGCCGCGCTGAATGCACACATCGATCAGTACGCGGCGTACCCACTGCAAGTGGCCGATCTGGCCCGGGTGGCTGGCCTTTCCAGTGCCCGATTGCATGCTCGATTCGTCGCCGAATGCGGGCAGACGCCGATGGACTACATCCGCAGCCGACGCCTGCACATCGCGGTGGGCTTGCTGCGCAACTCGGCGCTGCCCATCGGCGAGATTGCCAGCCGCGTCGGCTATAGCTCCCAGAGTGCCTTTGCGGCGACGGTGTTGCGCGAGTTCGGGGCATCGCCCGGGAAACTGCGGCGCGAGGCTGGCGACAAAAATCGCTAGTTTGCCGACAGACTTGATGGGCGATTACGCGCTTCAATGATGCCTCTGTTCATTTGTCGTCAAGGATTGCAATGACTCCCCGTACCGCCCTTGGCGCCTTGCATATCGGCGCATTGATGTTCGGTCTGACCGGCGTGTTCGGCAAACTGGCCGCCGCGTCACCGGCGATCATCGTTTTCGGCCGCGCCGCTTTTGCCGTGCTCGCGCTGGCGTTTTTTGCACGGTTCGCCAGCCAGACGCGCTGGCAGAAACTCGAGGCCGTGGACTGGCGTCGACTGCTGCTCAGCGGCTTGTTGCTGGCCGGGCACTGGGTGAGTTTCTTCATTGCGGTGAAAGTAGCAGGCGTGGCGATTGCGACGCTTGGCTTCGCCAGTTTCCCGGCCTTTACCGTGATCCTCGAAGGGCTGATCTTCCGCGAGCGCATTCGCGCCAATGAGATCGTGCTGGTGCTGCTGGTGAGTATCGGGCTGGTGCTGGTCACACCTGATTTTGACCTGGCCAGCGGCGCCACCACAGGTCTGCTGTGGGCCGTGGGTTCCGGGTTGTTGTTCGCCCTGTTGTCGCTGACCAACCGTGCCAGCTCCGGGCGCGTCCCGCCCGTGCAGGCAGCGCTGTGCCAGAACGTGGTGGTTGCCCTGTGCCTGCTGCCGGTGGCGGCGCCTCAATTGAGCGAAGTGCGTGCCATCGACTGGCTGTGGATCGGCCTGCTCGGTGTGTTCTGTACCGGTGTCGCCCACAGCCTGTTCGTCGCCAGCCTCGCGGTGATCAAGGCACGCACCGCCGCCGTGGTGTTCGCCCTGGAGCCGGTCTACGGCATCACCGTCGCGTGGCTACTGTTCAACGAAAACCCCACCCTGCGCATGTTGCTGGGGGGCGCGCTGATCATTGTGGCGATTGTGGTGTCCAGCAGGTTCTCGACTGGCACAAGCAAGAAAGCCGTTACAGCCGAGGCCGCGTCTCACTGAGTGCGGTCGTTGTGCCCCAGGTCGCGGTCCGGGTCGATCTGATCACGGACCCGCTGCTTGAGCACTTTGGCCTCAGGAAAGCCACCGTCCGCCTTGCGTTCCCAGATCTGCACGGCGTCACAGTAAATATGAAAGACCCCGCCAGTGCCTGGCACCAGGGAGACTTTGCCCAGGTCATCACCAAAGGTGCTGAGCAGTTCCTGGGCCAGCCAGGCCGCACGCAACAGCCACTGGCATTGCGTGCAATAGGTGATGACAATTTCCGGTTTGCTGACGGTCATGATGGGGCGTAACTCCAGAGTTTGACGACGCCGCTATGATAGCCCGACCGGAGGCTGCCGGGACGGCGAAGCGGGTTGCGCCTCCAATTCGAACGCAGGCTCGATCATGGCCAGAGCAGCCGACTGCTGGTTCTCGTTTGGGCTGATCACGTCCCAACTCGACACCATGGACAACTCCTCCAGGTTGAGCCGGTACTCATCGTCAGCGACGGATTCGCCAGACATCGCCAAATCCGCAACCACTGCCACCGCAGCAGCGACCGGGATGGAATGACGGCTATCGACCCGTTCAAGCTCATCGTTGGCCGGCACCCCGCCGCGATGCACTGCGGCCGGTTGCATGACGGGGGGCCACATCACTGGCTCGGTAAAGAGCTCAGCCAGCGGTTCATGCTGCGACGGCACAGCCTCTGACACTGTGTCTCGATGCTGCCAGCGGCGAAAAAACCAGCCCAGCGACAGCAACGCCATCAGCGCTGACACGCCGGCAATCGGCAGCCAGCCAATCCCGGGGTTTTCAGCAATGGCGGGGGGTGGCGTCACCGCATCGGAAGCAACGGGTTGCGTCTTTACCTTCTTGAGCTCCGCCAGTTGGGTGTGCAGTTCAGCCAACTGTTTTTTCTGGTCGGCGATCAGCTCATCCTGGCTTTGAAGCTTCGCATTGAGCTCATCGACAGTGGTTTGCAGCGAGTGGTTTTGCAGGGTGCTGGCGGCCAGTTGTTCGACAGCGGGATCAACCACGGCGACGTCCGGTTCTGGCGTCGTCTTTGTCACGGGTGACGGCGCCATGTCCGGTTGGACACGGGGGAATGCGGACGTCGGGGACCGGAAAACCGGTTCATCGGCGGCGGGAACAACGCCTGGCGCACCCGGAGGATCGATCAGCACCGTGTACTCACGCAGCAATCGCCCATTAGGCTGATTGATCTGCACGAGAAAATTCAGGAAGGGTTCACTGACCGGCTTGCTGGAGGTCACCTGGATAACGCTGCGATTACCACGCAGGACCGGAGTGAACTTCAGGTTATCGAGGAAAAATACCCGGTCGACCCCGGCACGGCTGAACTCGTCTGCCGTTGCCAGGCTCACCGACAGTTCGTTCTCCTCAAGGCCAGCCGCATCCACCAGTGCGATATCGGCACGCAGCGGTTGATTCAGCGCCGAATGCAGGGTGATTTCACCCAGGCCCAGCGCAGGCGCCCATGCCGAATAAGTGACAGCGGCCCCGGCCAGTAACCACTGAGAACCACCGCGTAAAACCAATCGCCAACACTTGAGCATGAGCATCCTTGAGATCTACAGAAACTACCCGTACGCATTCGTACATCCGTTACGAACACGATATCGCCGAGTAGTTCTTATAGTTTGCCCAATGCGGTCTCTCAAAAACCTGGCGTTCGGTTATGCCTCAAGACTTTTCAAGGTTGCCCAGGATGTGCCCGTGAACCCGCATGCACACCTTCAAGTCCGCTTCATCGACGCCTTCGAACAGTTCGTGACGCAGTTGCGTGGCAATGGTTTCAATTTGTTCGATCAGGGGACGCGCCGGCGCGCAGAGCACGATTTTCTTTGCCCGACGGTCTTCCAGCACGGCCTGGCGTTGCACCAGGCCCTGGCTTTCCAGGCTGTCGAGTAAACGGGCCAGGGTCGGGCCTTCGACGCCGACGCTTTGTGCCAGTTCTCGCTGGGTCGGTGCTTCATCGAAACGTGCCAGGTGCAGCAGCACCAGCCAGCGCGCCTGGGACAAGCCCATGCCCGCCAGACGGCGGTCCAGTTCGGCACGCCAGCCGCGGGACATCTGGGCCAATTGCATGCCAAAGCGGTGTTGATCGGTTAACGGCATAAAACACTCAAGATTAGACTGAAATAAATAAAAACTAATTATTAGTCAGCTAAGCATGAGCCTCGACTTGAGGCAAGGCTTGATCTGTACTGAATCGTTACATCAGCGCTACAGATGTCTCAAATCTCGAACTCCGACTGCAAGGCAGCACGAACGCAGTACAAAACCCCTTCCGGTACCCTGCCCGCGAACAATGCGGCGATTTCGGAAACCGCCGGCAATTCGCCTTCGCCGTCGAGAAAGGCGTCCTGCACTTCACCCATCAGGTCTTCAGGCAGATCCAGTGCCTGTTCCAACGACAACTGCTGCTTGCCAATCGCTTCGGCCAGCATGGTGTAGACGTTCTTTTCCGAGCACTGCAACTGACCGGCGATCTGCACCGGCGTCATCCCGGCCCGCGCCAGAGTGATCAGTTCGTGACGCACGTCGGCCACCGCTTTCGGCGCCTCGACCTGGCCGCCGAGCACCTCGAGGAAGGCCTCGCCGTAGCGCTCCAGCTTGCGCGCGCCGACGCCGCTGACCCGGGCCATTTCCGCCAGAGAAGTCGGCTGGCTGCGCAGCATCTCCAGCAGGGTCGAGTCGGGAAAGATGACGTACGGCGGTACGCCATGTTCTTCGGCGAGCTTGCGTCGCAGGGCGCGCAAGGCTTCCCATTGTTCGCGCTCCTCGCCACGGACCAGCTGGCTCGCCTGGCTCTTGCTGCTTTTCGCCACGGTTTGCGCCTTGAGGTCGCGGCGCAGCTCCAGGGTCACTTCGCCCTTGAGCAACGGCCGGCAACTGTCGCTCAGGCGCAGTCCGCCATAGCCCTCATGGTCGACATCGGCCAGCCCGCGAGCCACCAATTGGCGGAACAGGGAGCGCCACTCGCCTTCGGCCCTCGCCTTGCCGACTCCAAACACCGACAGATGCTGATGACCGAAATTGCGGACCTTTTCGTTGTCCTTGCCGAGCAGTACATCCACCAGGTGCCCGACCCCGTAGCGCTGACCGGTGCGGTAGATCGCCGACAGCGCCTGACGCGCAGGCTCGGTGGCATCCCAGGTCTGCACGCCGTCGACGCAGTTGTCGCAATGGCCGCAAGGCTCGGGCATGTCTTCGTCGAAGTAGGCCAGCAGCGTTTGCCGACGGCAGCGGGTTTCTTCGCACAGCGAGAGCATGGCGTCTAGCTTGTGCTGCTCCAGGCGCTTGTGGCGCTCGTCGCCTTCGGAGTTCTGCAGCATCTGCTTGAGCATCACCACGTCTTGCAGGCCGTAGGCCATCCAGGCATCCGCCGGCAGACCGTCACGGCCGCCACGACCGGTTTCCTGATAGTAGGCTTCAAGGGATTTCGGTAGATCGAGGTGGGCGACAAAACGCACGTTGGGCTTGTCGATGCCCATGCCGAACGCCACCGTCGCAACCATGATCAGGCCTTCCTCATTGAGGAAGCGTTTCTGATGGTAGGCCCGCATATCGTTGGGCAGACCAGCGTGGTACGGCAGCGCCGGAAAGCCTTGTTCGCTGAGGAACGCGGCGACTTCCTCGACTTTCTTGCGCGACAGGCAATACACGATGCCGGCATCGCTACGGCGCTCGGCGAGGAACGCCAGCAACTGCTTGCGCGGCTGCTCCTTGGGCACGATGCGATAAAAAATGTTCGGCCGGTCGAAGCTCGACAGGAAGCGCTCGGCGTCTTGCAGGTGCAAACGGGTGACGATTTCTTCCCGGGTGCGCTTGTCGGCCGTGGCGGTCAGGGCGATGCGCGGTACATCGGGGAACATTTCCGCCAACTGGCCCAGTTGCAGGTATTCCGGACGGAAATCGTGGCCCCATTGCGACACGCAGTGTGCTTCGTCGATGGCGAACAAGGCGATGTCCAGCCCCTGCAGAAATGACAGCATGCGCGGCTGGACCAGTCGTTCCGGTGCCAGATAGAGCATTTTCACTTCACCGCGGCGGATACGGGCGGCGAGGTCGCGCTGCTGCTCGGCGCTGAGGGTGGAGTTCAACGCGGCGGCGGCCACCCCCAGCTCTTCGAGGGTGGCGACCTGGTCGTCCATCAGTGCGATCAGCGGCGAGACCACCACCGCCAGGCCTTCGCGCAACAGCGCCGGGACCTGGAAACACAAGGACTTGCCGCCACCGGTAGGCATCAGGACCAGGGCATCGCCACCACTGGCCACACGCTCAATGATTGCACCCTGGCGGCCACGGAAACTGTCGTAGCCGAAGATGTCCTTGAGGACGCGTTGAGCCTGTTCGAGCATAGAAACTCCAAAAATCACCGAAACATCCCTGCAAGGCTGGTTCAGAACCCGCGATGCTGCACCGACAAATCGTAAGTGCGCATTGCATGACGCTTCACATCTCAGCCGTGACGCCAGCAGGGCATCACAAAACGCGCGAGTATACCCGAGCCCCGTCCGGCAAAGGGTGCCGCTGATAAGACACCGGCTAACCTGATTTGCAAAAAAACTGTGGGAAACCTGTGGGAGCGAGCTTGCTCGCGATGAGGCCATCACAGTCAACATTGATTTCGCCTGAACCACCGCCATCGCGAGCAAGCTCGCTCCCACAGAGATACCGCTTGACCGAACTGTATGGGGGGCAGCGCCCACAAACGGGCAAATATGCCGTGCGGCTGGCCCAAGTGCTCAAGAAGGCCTAGAATTCCCGCATCGAACATTCCCCAAGGTAGTCCTTTAATGTCCTTCGCTGAGCAACTAACCCGCCTGCAAGTCTTCCTCGACGCTGATGAACTGCATGACGAGGCGCTGGACTACGTGGCCGCCCACGGCTACCTCACCGCGCTGTCGATCTGCTCCGAAGTGGTTCCCGACCGTGAATGGATCGACGCCCTCTTCGCCGAAGAGCCGCACTACAGCGGCGAAGCCCAGCGCGAAGAGATCGAAGCCACGCTGATCGGCCTCAAGGCCCACATCGCCCGCCAACTGGCCTCCGACGAAGAGTTCGAGCTGCCGTGCGACCTTGACCTGGGCGACGATCCGGATGATTCCGAACTGCGCGGCTGGTGCATCGGTTTCATGGAAGGCGTGTTCCTGCGTGAAGAAGCCTGGTTCGAAACCGCCGAAGACGAAGTCAGCGAAATGCTGCTGCCGATCATGGTCGGTTCGGGCCTGTTCGACGAGCAACCGGAGTTCTCCGACATTGCCGCCGATGCCAACCTGATGGACGACATGATCGTGCAGATCCCGGAAGCCCTGACCGCGCTGTACCTGCTGTGCAACGCGCCAGACGAAAAACCGGCGATTCTCAAGCCACGTCACCACTAAGGTTCTGCCTATGGACAACCCCATAGGCAACCGCCCCCTGATGTTGCGCTACGTGCTGCTGGCCATCGGCTGGCTGAGCGTAGCGCTGGGGGTGATCGGGATTTTCCTGCCGGTATTGCCCACCACCCCTTTTCTGCTGCTGGCGGCGGCCTGCTTTGCCCGCAGTTCCCCGCGCTTCTATCAGTGGCTGGTTGAGCATCCCCGGCTGGGGCCATGGATTCGCGACTACCTCAACGGCAATGGCATTCCGCTCAAGGGCAAGGCCTACGCCATCGGCCTGATGTGGGCGAGCATCCTGTTCTCCTGCTATCTGGTGCCGCGTCCCTGGGCACAGGGGTTCATGCTGACCAGTGCGGTGCTGGTGACCTTCTACATCCTCAATCAGAAAACCCTGCGCAAATCCTGACCACAAAAAGCTCGGTGAGCGCCTGTCGGCCGACGACCTGCCCTCCCCCCGCAAAAACTCCACCTAAACTTCACCCATCCACACTCGAGCAGCCAGACATGGCCCGCAGTCTGCGTAGTCCAGGATGGCCAGCGCTCCGACTTCGGCTCGGCGGCTGGATGCTGCTGGCCGGTTTGCTACTGACTGCATTCAACGGGGTCCGTGCCGACCGGGATTTTTCACAGATTCTGCAAACCATTGAACAACGCTACGGCTCGCCGGGACCGGCGCGAGGCCGGATCGAAGCGTGGAGTCAAATGCTGCAGAGCACACGCGGCGCGCCTGAACCTGAGCAACTCAACGCGGTGAACCGTTTCTTCAATCAACAGCTGAACTTTCAGGACGACACGCGCATCTGGCAACAGACCGATTATTGGGCCACCCCCGTCGAAGCCCTGATCAAGGGCGCCGCCGACTGCGAAGACTATGCCCTGGCGAAATACTTCAGCCTGCGCCGACTCGGCATTCCCAGCGAAAAACTGCGCATCACCTACGTCAAGGCCCTGAGTCAGAACCAGGCGCATATGGTGCTGACGTTCTACAGCACCCCCACGACCGACCCGCTGGTACTGGACAACCTGATCGGCGATATCCGCCCCGCGTCCCAACGCAAAGACCTGCTACCGGTGTACGCCTTCAATGCCGAAGGCCTGTACCTGCCGGGCAAAAACGGCGGCCAGCGCAGCAACGACCCGAAAAAGCTGTCGCGCTGGCAGGACGTGTTGAAAAAGATGCAGGCCGAAGGCTTCGACATAGGGGACGGCTGACCGCCATGGCAAGGAGCGATGTATGACACTGCGTAAACAGCTGTTCCTGGCCATCTGCCTGTTCCTGTTGGTGGCGTTCAGCGGTAGTTTTTTTGCCAGCCTGGAAAGCTCCCGCGAGCAAACCCTCAGTCAGCTGCGCGCCCACGCCCAGGACGCAGCCACCGCGCTGGGGCTGTCACTGACCGCACAGGTCGATGACCCGGCCATGATGGAGCTGATGGTCAGCTCGATTTTCGACAGTGGCTACTTCAGCAGCATCCGCGTCATCAGGCTCAAGGATCAGCAAACCCTGGCGGAGCGCAGCGCACCGACGAAAATCGACGGTGCGCCTGACTGGTTCGTCAACCTGGTCGACCTGCGCCCGGAAGGTGGYGATGCCTTGATCATGCGCGGCTGGGAACAACTGGCACGGGTCGAAGTGCTGAGCAATCCGCAATTTGCCCTGGCCAAGCTCTGGGACAGCACTCTCGGCAGCCTGATCTGGTTGTTGTTGTGCGGGCTGTTCAGTGCGGTGATTGGAGGATGGATGCTGCGTAGGCAATTTCGTCCACTCGACAGCATGGTCCGACAAGCTGAAGCCATCAGCAAACGCGAGTTTCTCAGCCTGCCAAAACTGCCGCGCACACCGGAACTGAAACGGGTGGTGCTGGCGATGAACCAGATGGTCGAGAAGCTCAAGGCGCTGTTCGCCGAAGAAGCCGCACGCAGCGAAAAACTGCGGGCCGAATCCTATCTGGACAGCCTCACCGGCCTGGCCAACCGGCGCCTGCTCGACGAGCAACTGGCCGACCATTTACGCGTGTGCGAACAGAGCCGCGATGGCCATTTGCTGATGCTGCGGATCAACGACCTGAACGGGCTCAACCAGCGACTGGGTGGCCAACGAACTGACACGCTGATCAGTGCCGTGGGCGAATTGTTCAAGCGCCTGACTCAATTGCCGGAGCGTCGCACCTGGCTGGCGGCACGCAATCGTGGCGGCGAATTCAGTCTGCTGACGCCGGGTCTGGACGCCCAAAGTGCAGCGCGTCTGGCCTCCGATGTCAGTGTCAGCCTGGAAAACCTGCGCCTGACCGGAGCCAGCGACTGCATGCCCGTCGCCCATCTGGGCGTTGTCGCCTATCGCCCCGGGGAGCCGATCAGCACTGTACTCCTGCGCCTTGACCAGGCACTGACCGAGTCCCGGCAGCATCCCGAGCGACCCTGGGTGCATTTGAGCCATCGTGACACCGCGCCGAATCACTCCCAGCATGACTGGCGCACCTGGATCGACGATGCCTTGACCGAAGGCAAAATGCAGCTGTACTTCCAGCCCGTCGTGCAATGCGCCGACACCCGCCAGGTGCTGCATCACAAAGTGCTCGCACGCCTGCTCGACCCACAGGGCGAGGCGATTGCCGCCGGGCATTTCCTGCCGTGGATCGAGCGTCTCGGCTGGTCGGCACGGTTTGACCTGGTGATGCTCGAGGCCGCGCTGGACGACCTGGTAGTCAACCGCAGGCCTTTGGCACTGAGCCTGTCCGATCGCACCCTGGGCGATCCAGTGCAGTGGCAGACGATCCTCGACCTGCTCGACTCCCTCCCGGATCTGGCACCACTGCTGACCCTGGAAATCGACGAGCGCCAATTGCCGTCACCCGAAGCACTACAACGCTTGAGCAGCAGCCTGCTCAAGACCGGTTATCGCATCGGCGTGCAACACTTCGGTGGGCGCTTCAGTCAGATCGGCAACCTGACCCAATTGGGGTTGGCGTACCTGAAAATAGATGGGGCCTACATTCGTAACATCGACGAGCAGACAGACAAGCGGATGTTCATCGAAGCGATCTTTCGCGCGACCCACAGCATTGATTTGCCGCTGATTGCCGAGATGGTCGAGACACGCGGGGAACTGGAAGCAATCAGGGAGTTGGGTGTATTCGGGGCCATGGGGCGGTTGATCGGGGCGCCAGAGCCGATGTGATGATAGGTACGTCGAGGTTCTGTAGCCACCGATAGGACATCGGCCTTTGACCCGGACAACAAAAAACCCGCCCCCTTCACAGGGATGGCGGGTTTTTAGTGGGCTTTCAGTTCACACGGTATCCACCTTCAACGAATGATCGTTGAGCATGCCGTTGATGATGGTCGCCGTGTCATGCCCGCCCGCGATCACCCCGCCCACCCCCGGCGTTACACCATAATGACTGGCGAGGTTGACGCCAGCCAGGTCGATGGTCTGGTTCGGCGCGGCGCCGGCCATGGCGCTGACGTCGATGCTGGTCACCGTCGACGGCCCGCTGCCGGTGACGGTGAAGTGCAGGTAGTCATCCAGTGAAGCCGTGGTGCCGCTCTCCCCTTGCAGCAGCTGCGACAGGTCGAGCTTGTCGGTGCCGGGGGTGAAGTCGGTGATCAAGTCATGGCTGCTGTTGCCCTTGAGCCACTGGAAGGTGTCGACCCCGGCTCCGCCGGTCAGGGTGTTGTTGCCCAGGCCGCCGATCAGCCAGTCATCGCCGCCTCCGCCGTTGAGCATGTCGTTGCCCAGGCCGCCGTTGATCACGTTGCTGTTGTTGTCACCGGTCAGGGTGTCGTTGAAGTTCGAACCTGTGAGGTTTTCGATACCGGTCAGGGTGTCCGAGCCCGCGCCCAGGGTGTTTTGCCCACCGGGCAGGCTGAGGTCGACCGTCACTCCGGCGGTGGCGTGGGCGTAACTGGCCGTGTCGATGCCCGTACCGCCATCGAGTATGTCATTGCCTGGGCCGCTGAAGAGCAAATCATTGCCGGTGCCGCCGTGCAGCTCGTTGTTGCCGGAGCCGGCAGTGAGCACATCGTTGCCGTCGCCGGCATTGATGATGTTGTTACCCGTGCCTGCCACCAGTACGTCATCCCCGCTAGTGCCGGTGAGGGTGTGGCCGTCCTGATAGCTGATGGTCAGGTTGGCCGAGTCGCTGCCGCCATGGTTGTCGTTGGCGGTGTAGGTGTCGTGGTAGTCCGGGGTGACGTCGTGTGCCCCGGCGTAGTTGACGGTCATGGTTAGCTGATAGTTTTCCGCCGCATTCGTATTGCCGTTACCGGGGTCGGTGATGTTGGTCATGTGGATCTGGTAAGTGCCATCCGCGCTTGCGGTGATGGTACCGCCATCGGCGATGCTGACGAACGCCCCGCCGTTGAGCGAATACTCCATCGTGACGTGCCCGGGGTCCAGGTTGTGATCGAGGTTGAGCGTCTCACCTTGTTTCAGCTTGACCGTGATGAGGTCTTCATTGTTGCCATTGGAGCTGTTCGCTTTGTCGAGATAGCCACTGACCACCAGCAGCGCCGTCATGGTCGCCGTGTTGGCCGCAAAGGCATTGCGCACGTCTGCCAGACTCTGGTTGGCAGGGTTGTTGTTGGTGCCGGTGAAGTTGATCGCGCCGGTGCCGGTGAAGTCCGCGCCCTTGGCTATCCAGCCGGTGTTGAAGGAGGTCGGTGTCGCCGAGAGTTGATCCCCATTGGGGTCAGTGTCGTTGGCCAGCAACAGTTCGCCCGGCACCACGACAGTGCCCGAGAGCACGTTGGTGATGACGTTATCATCGGCGGCCACTGGCGGTGCGTTCGGTATGACCTTGACCGTCAGGGTGGCGCTGGCCAGGTCGCCGTCGTTGTCGCTGGCGGTGAAGGCGATGTTTTCGGTGATCAACACCGATGTGGTTTTCTGCGAAATGTAGGCGTATTCACCGGTATCGAGATTGATCTGCAAGGTACCGCTGTTGCTGGTGGCAATGCTCAACGTGTTGTCCACGGTGTTGAACGTGCCGTGGTTGAGCCCGCCGCTGAAGCTCAGCGCGCCCTGATTGCTGTTGCCGCTCGGATCGTAGGTGTACGTGGTGCCGTCCACCGTGATGGTTTTGATGAAGCCGCCATCGGCGCCGAAGGTACCGCCCTCGCCCAGCAGCGAACCGGTTACCGGTGCGCCGATCACAGTGCCGGACAGCACCGAGTTGAGCTGGTTTAGGTCGGTCACCACCACCGCATTGGTGTCGGTGTGGCTGCTGCCGTCATAGGCCAGTGGATTGAGGTTGGCGTTGCTGACGCCGCTGCCCAGGCCGATCGCGTAGTTCTTGATGTCGTTGGCATCGAGGAAGGCTTTCAGAGCGGTCTCGTCGGCAGCGCCGATTTCCTGACCGGTGGTGGGCTTACCGTCGGAGAAGAAGTAGCCGACGTTTTGCGCACCGGTCAGTTTGCCCGAGGTGTTGAACGCGGTCTGCATGGTCAGCACGGCCGCGTCGTAGTTGGTATTGCCGTTCGCGCTGAGGCCGGCCAGCAGTGTCTTGGCGGTCGCTACATCGACCCACACCGAGGTCATGTCGGTGGCGCTGCTGCTGAAGGTGACAAGCTGCACTTTCACATCGCCGAGGTCGTCGTATTTATCCAGCAAGGCACTGATGGCCTGCTTGGCCAGATCCAGCCGTGACAGGTTCGACACGCCGGAAGGGTCGGCCATGCTGCCGGAGACATCGAGCACGATCAGCAGGTTGGAATCGATTTCCACCGCCGCCACCGAGCGATCCGTTGCCACTGCCTTGGGCACGTCATCGACAATGTTGACCACGATGGTGCTGGTGCTGCTGTTGCCCAGCGCATCGGTGGCCTTGTAGGTGAAGCTTTCACTCAGGCTGTTCGGCCCGTCGTTGGCATTCGGCGAGGTTTTCGGCGCCGAGGTGAGGGTGTAGGTGTAGGTGCCGTCGGGGTTGAGCAGGATTTGCCCGTAGGTGCCGGTGGCGCTGCCGACCAGGGTGTAGGTGAGCGCACCGCTGCCACCCGAGACAGATCCGACCAGGGTGCCGGACGCGGTTTCGCCCGTGTTGCCCGGGTCGCTGCCGGTGACCGTAGCGACGGCCAGGTCCTGCCCATCCATGCTCAGGTCGAGGGCTTTTTCGTAGACCGTCACGTCGCTATCGGGGTTGGCCTTGATAATGCTGTTGGTCACGTCGATGGTGATGGTGGTGGTGCTTTCATCGCCATCGGAATCGCGCACGGTATAGGTGAACGTATCGGTCACCCCCGCATCGCCGACCGAACCCGGGTTGCTGTGATACACCGCGTTGCCGTTGGCATCGAGGGTCAGGTAGCCATAGGTGCCATTGATCTGGTTGCCCAACCCGCCGATGGCCGACGTCGAGGTATTGCTACCGGCGCGCACGCCGACCACCGTCGCCGGACCATCGGCACCGCTGATGTCGTTGCCCAGCACACTGATGTTGACGGTGCCGCCCTCCACTACCGACGACGAGTCAGGTTTGGCGCTCGGCAGGTCATCGACGATGTTGACGTTGATCTGCCCGGTCGCCGGGTCGCCATCGGTATCGGTAGCGACGACGTTGAAGTTCTCGGTCAGGTTGTTGGCGCCGTTGGCAGTCGGGTGCCCCTCATTATCGTTGAGGGTGTAGCTGTAGCTGATCACTCCGGTGGCGGCGTTGAACCCGGTGATGGTCAGGGTGCTGCCCAGTGGCGTGACGGCCGTCAGCGGGAAGCCGGCGACCACACCACCGCTGACGACAGTGATGCCGCCGACGGTCAGGGTTTGCAGGCCATCGAGCGCGGTGACGGTGAAGGTGCCGTTCTGGGTCAGGGCAGGCGTGTTGGGGCTGCTGCCGTCGCTGAGGTTTTTCTCGTAGACCGTCAGCTCACCGCCATACACGATGAGGCCGTTGAGGGTCACCGGATCGTCGTTGTTGTAGACGTTGAGCACCAGGTTGGCGGTGCTGCTGTCGCCGTCCGCATCGGTGAGGGTGTAGGTGAAGGTTTCGCTGCCGTCGCCGCCGCCGTGCAACGCCTTGAAGTCGGCATCGCTGGTGTTGAGGGTGTAGGTGTAAGTGCCGTTGGCGTTGAGCACCAGGGTGCCATAGGTGCCGGTGAAGGTGCCGGGGGTGATCGGGCCGGCATTTTCTCCGAGCGKCACSCGGTCRGCGCCTTGCACGTCGTTGCTCARCACGTTGCCGTTGAGGGTCAGCAGGGTTTCCGAGGCCGTTGAAGCATKGCTGTCGTACACGCCATTGGGCAGGTCGTCGACGATGTTCACGTCGAGGCTGCCGGTGGCGGTGGTGCCGTTGTCGTCGACCACGGTCACGGCGAACTGTTCGGGCAAGGTGTTGGCGCCGTTGGCGGTTGGGTGCGCTTCGTTATCGTTGAGGGTGTAGCTGTAGCTCACGACACCGGTCGCCGCGTTGAACCCGGTGATGGTCAGCGTGCTGCCCAGTGGCGTGGTGATCGATTGCGGGAAGCCGGCGGCCACGCCACCGCTGACGACAGTGATGCCGCCCACGGTCAGGGTGGTGACGCCGTCGAGGGCGGTCACGGTGAAGGTGCCGCTCTGGGTCAGAGCAGGCGTGTTGGGGCTGCTGCCGTCGCTGAGGTTTTTCTCGTAGACCGTCAGCTCACCGCCATACACGTTGAGGCCGTTGAGGGTCACCTGATCATCGTTGTTGTAGACGTTGAGCACCAGGTTCGCGGTGCTGCTGTCGCCGTCCGCATCGGTGAGGGTGTAGGTGAAGGTTTCGCTGCCGTCGCCGCCGCCGTGCAACGCCTTGAAGTCGGTATCGCTGGTGTTGAGGGTGTAGGTGTAAGTGCCGTTGGCGTTGAGCACCAGGGTGCCGTAGGTGCCGGTGAAAGTGCCGGGGGTGATGGGGCCTGCGTTTTCACCCACGGCTACCCGATCGGCGCCTTGCACGTCGTTGCTCAGCACGTTGCCGTTGAGGGTCAGCAGGGTTTCCGAGGCCGTTGAAGCATTGCTGTCGTCCACGCCATTGGGCAGGTCGTCGACGATGTTCACGTCGAGGCTGCCGGTGGCGGTGGTGCCGTTGTCGTCGACCACGGTTACGGCGAACTGCTCAGGCAGGGTGTTGGCGCCGTTGGCGGTTGGGTGCGCTTCGTTGTCCACCAGGGTGTAGCTGTAGCTGACCACGCCAGTGGCGGAGTTGAACCCGGTGATGGTCAGCGTGCTGCCCAGCGGGCTGGTGATCGATTGCGGGAAGCCGGCGGCCACGCCACCGCTGACCACGGCGATACCGCCGACGGTCAGGGTGGTGACGCCATCCAGCGCGGTGATGGTAAACGTGCCGCTCTGAGTCAGGGCTGGTGCGTCCGGGCTGCTGCCGTCGCTGAGGTTTTTCTCGTAGACCGTCAGCTCACCGCCATACACGTTGAGGCCGTTGAGGGTCACCGGATCGTCGTTGTTGTAGACGTTGAGCACCAAGTAGGCGGTGCTGCTGTCGCCGTCCGCATCGGTGAGGGTGTAGGTGAAGGTTTCGGTGCCGTCGCCGCCGCCGTGCAACGCCTTGAAGTCGGCATCGCTGGTGTTGAGGGTGTAGGTGTAAGTGCCGTTGGCGTTGAGCACCAGGGTGCCATAGGTGCCGGTGAAGGTGCCGGGGGTGATCGGGCCGGCATTTTCTCCGAGCGTCACCCGGTCAGCGCCTTGCACGTCGT